>JAEUIE010000022.1 GCA_016795155.1 Planctomycetia bacterium
TCGCAAACGCAAGCCACGCACCAAGGAAGCATGTGATCAACTCTGCGGCCAGTGCCTCGACTGGTTCTCGCCTAATGAATGCGCCAACTACCTCCGACATGCAGGATATGCGCCGCAAGAATGGAACTGAAAATGCTCTAGGGGAGAAGGGTTAGGGATCAGGGGTTTCAAATTGATGTTTATTCATCGTGTTTCACATTCGGGTTAATTTCAAGTATCACCCCGGACCCTCTTATAAAAGTGAGAGGGGAGAATTAGATATTATTCAGTCAGATCCTCTTATTCTTCCTTTAGCTGATCCTCGGCATCTAGCAAAAATTGTTCAACTTCCTCTGCGGAAATGCCCATGAGCATCGGTGGTTCGAGCCGTAATTCTTTCACAGTGGAAATATCGTTTCCCGCTCGCAGGTAACTGTATAAACCCTGCATCGCAGGACTTCGATCCGAGAGGTTATGGAGAGCCGCGAGGCTGGCAAACTTCGTGAACTGACTATGAGCAGCAGCCGCAGCAATTTGATTTGCCAGTCGAAAATGTGGTATTTGCGCAGTTGCATAGGAGACCAACTCACCTTGCTGATTCATCACTAAAAAGCTGGTAGGAAAGTCTTTCAATCCCAGTTCTTTCAACATCAGATAGCCGAGTGCAATGGGAACCAGCCGAATTGCCAGCTTCGCTTCCTCTCGCGAAACCTTACCTCCATCGATGAGTCCGTGTTCGAGGAGTTCTTCTGATATCTCCGGAAAATGCTTGACTGCATCGAGCAGGTACAGAACCCGCATGCCGAACGCTTCATCGCTTCGTGTGGTTGCATTGTCCATACGGCCTTATCCTGCAAGCGATTGCTTGCGATAAAAGTTCCAGACCCAGGCGAACTTCGCCAGGAGGAGCGCCAATACGATGGCTGCCCCAATCCAGATTTTTTCTCCAGATTCAATCACCCAGTAGTTGATCCAGCCACTGAACTGGCTCCAGTGTCTGGGACGATGACTGGGGTACCTGGTGAGTGGCCGATAGGGTTCACCTTCGGAATTTTTGCGCCAGAAAACAGGTGATACTGAAATCTGCTGAAGCACAGCAGCATCATCCAGTTTGACCATCTCACCGCCAGAAGTGGTGATAAGTCCCCTCAGCAGTTCAGCAGACATGTGTGGGTTCAACTGATAGATAGCGCTGTCAAGCAACACTGCATGAAACTGCTCTGCTCCCGGCTTCCCCAGTGCGGGTAGAGATTTTTCATCGAAAGGCATGTCGACCGGCTTGGTCCAAGGCACACGGACTTGTGCTTCAGCCAGGGCAATCGTCTGGGCTGTTCCATCAAAAACCTGGTTGAGCCTGATCTTCTTGTCAGGTTCAAACAGTGCAGACTTCCCTGCAAAACCCTGAATGGCTGTGGTGTAGTGGTCGTGTTCGCCTCGGCCGAACCATAAGGTTGCTGGCAGTGATTCGTCAAAAATCTCCGGCATCTCGGCCAGGAGTGCTTTGTTGTGCTCGCTGTCCCAGGGTTCATCCAGATGAAATTTCCTGTAAAGTTGCTCCTGCTCCAGAAAAGGCAAGATGCTGACTCGCCAACTGAGCAAAGGCTCGCCAGTTGTCTTGTCGACGATATTGGATGGGAAGTGGCCAAACGTCATTTGATAGCTGAGCAGGGCCGATCCTACTTCCCGCATGCCGAAGAAGAGCCTGCCGGTTTCCAAAGCCTGCCGATCTACACGCTGGAGAATCGGAATGAACCCGAGCAGAAGCAGGCAGACAATCAAAATTCCCCATTCCCACCGGTGAACCCGAAACCGAGGTGCATCATCATCTTCATCACTGGTGCGAGTTCGCCTGCTCTTCATGGGGATAACGGGCTGTTCAGTCCAATCAACGGGCACGCCACCACCCAGATGATGCTTGCAATAGACGCATCGAGTCTTGCTTTTGGCGTTGAGACGTTGACAGGATGGGCATTTCCAGCTCTTGCGAGCCTTGATGACCGGCGCCTTGATTTCATCTCCCTTGAGCCAGCGATGCAGATCAAGAGCCATGGCTGCCAGCGATTCATATCGCTCGCCTGGTTGCCTGTGAAGCGATTTCATGATGATTGCTTCCAGGCCCAAAGGAACAGTCTTGTCCTGTTCACGCAGCGGAACAATTTGAAGTGATGGATCGCGTAATTGCGCCAACAACTCCATCATCTTTCCCTTAAGTGGCCGTTTCTCTGTCAACAATTGGTAACCCACCACTCCCAGGCTGAACTGATCACTGGCAAAATGGACCTTCTCGGCAATCCCCATTGCCTGTTCAGGCGACATGTAGGCTGGGGTGCCGACGATCGCTCCCTCCACTGTTTTGTCGGCTCCCGTTTCCGTTTCACTACTGTCGGGTTTCAGCTTGCGTTTCTTTGCTAAGCCAAAGTCCATGAGCCGGACTCGGTTCTGCTTATCCACCATGATGTTGGCAGGCTTGACATCGCGATGCAGAATACCCTGCTCATGGGCGGCATGCAGCGCCAATGCCAGGTCACGCAGCCACTTGGCCACCTGCTGATGATTCGGTCGATATCGCTCCACCTGTTGATGAAGCGGCACGCCGTCCACCCATTCCATCGCAATGAACGACTGTCCTGGCTCCGCTGAGCAATCAAAGACGGTCACGATGTTGGGATGTTGCAACTTGGCAGCAGCTTTGGCCTCGCGGACAAACCGTTCTACCTGATCCTGCTGATCCGTACGTTTGGGAACCTTGAGGGCGACATCCCGTTCCAGTGTTGGATCGTATGCCTGGTAGACAATACCAAATGATCCTTGTCCCAGCTCTTTTCTGATGATGAACCGTCCCACTGTCCGACTGGAATCTTGTGGTGGCGTTCCACCACCTGCCGATATGCCCTCATCCGTCGTTTGAAACGCATAGGTTTCCGTGGCTTCCTCATCATGATCCGGATCGGGTAGCGCCTTGCTACTCATGGAATGCCTGTGCAGTTGCATCTCCAGCCGAGTTGCAATGGCAGGGAAACGCTTGACATATTCATCCATGGTGAATTTTTGTGCCAATGCCTCCCGATGGTTCACCTCATTAAGGATGAGCCCCAACAGGAGTTCAGTTTCCTGTTCAATTGCCGGATAATGCTTCAGATAGTGTTCCACCAACAGGCCTTGGCCACTCTGCCAGCGTACATCCTGATCCTGCTGGATTTTCTGGATTAACTGCTGCAAAGGCAGTAGATTCCATGCATCGAGCGGCAAATCCAGATGGTCCAAATCCAGTCTCCAACAGGCATTTCCAAGAAGACGGTTGATGGCACTGATACAAGTTGAGCGCAGACTGCTTTCCACATACAGCAGGAACGGAACTTTCCATAGTTTTATGCATGCAACTACATTACACAAACAATAAATTGGTAAGATTGAGGAATCAACATAAAGATTCAAAGCCTACAAGTGCTTCGATCGCTACTGAATCGCACTTGGGTCAAGTTGTGCCAGGCCTGGCGCGATGGCTCGCATGTGGCGGGTCGGGCCCATCACTGTCGGGTACACCTCAAACGTTGCGTTGAAGTTGTCCCGCAGGGGGTCCCAACCTAATCCCAGACTCACCTGCAGATCGGAACCGGTGCGGGTAATCATCAGCGATTGTCCCAGATTCTGCGACTCGCCAAAGTTGTAAGACGATGACCACGTGAAGGCATACTTCGGATTGATGATATACGTTGTGCTGAAGACAGTAGCGCTGGTGCCTACCGGATCAAGATAGTAGTAGCCCAGGTAGAAGCGAAGCCTGTCAGTACGTTCAGTCAGGATGCCAATGTTGACACTGCGTGAGCCGCCTTCAAACGGATCGAAATAACCCTGCGAAAGGATGCTCGTCCGTTCGCCGATCTGCCAGCGGAAATCGTAATCAATCAGGCCGAAGGGATGGCCATAATTATCCCGGCCTTCATCCGGGAACCACGTGGCAAAGATATCCAGGCTCATCCAGTCGACGATGCGTTCAGCTTCCTCGCTGCCACGCTTGGTCTGCCAGCGATTGCGAACGCCAAAGCGGACATATTCCATGTCATCGAGATTATCAGGTGAATTGAGGTAACCTCGCCGCAAGGCATAGAGCTGCGGATCATACAGTGGCGAAGTTGCCAGGTTAAGATTGAGATTGTTCGCCAGGCGATACGTACGCAGATCGCGCCGGGCCTGATCGGTGGGATCATCATCCAGGCGATCCAGCAGAGGAAGTCGGCGGAAATCGACATTGCTGCGGGTGTAGCGGTAATCAGCCTCCACGCTCAGCTTGTGATACATGCCGCGAACGTTGAAGAAATCACTTTGCACATTGGAATAGAGGCGTGAGAAAGGCAAGGCGCCTCGCAAGCCACCGCCATAATAGAACCTGCCGCCATCAGCACCCGACATATCATCGCTGTAATAAGCGAGATCAGCCAAGCCGTACGGCGTGAGGTTCATGATGCCCAGGTTGATGGGCAGATCGAGTTCGTTCATGAAATCAACACGGCCCAGCCAGAACGAATCACGGTTGGGCATATCGCTCGATGGAGGCAAAGGCCGATATCGGGCAAACTCATTCGGAAAAACCGTGTCGAAATAAGCTTGATCCAGATCGCTTGTCGCATGGAACTGATATATACCTGCGCTGGCGTGGCCATAATAGGTCATCGTGCGGAACAAATCCTGCCCGATGAGCCACAGGTCGCCACGAGGCAATGCAGCACCTTCGTTAACCCAGTTGCGGATGTTCGGCTTCACCAGGGCACTCATGGCAAACTGCTCGTTCTGATATTTGAGCAGTGCAAATGTTTCCTGATTCAAGTCTTCATCGTACTGACGCTTCCACCATTGTTCGTAGAAATTACGATCACTCTGGTAACCGACCTGGGCCTGAAACGACCAGAACTCGGTCAGTTCCTGCCTATGCCTGAACGTAGCCAGGCCGCGGATATCATTAGGCACCGCAGGTTGACGCAATTGGGCTAGTTGATCAAAGTCAGCATAATCCCATTGAAGATGTCCACGCAGGAATGTGTCGTAGCGGCCTGGGAAGCCCAGTGCTCCGACACCCTGTGTTTGAAATTCAGTAATAAGCCCCAGACCACGGCGGCTATAAAACAGCGGATTCAGATTCCAACGAGTCTGCGTGCCTTTATCCAACCCGAACATTTCCATGGCATCGAGTTGCACTTCCATACCGGTGCCGAAGATGCTGTCAGACTTGAAGCGAACGCCTTCAAGTGGTCCGAGCGGATCGCGTAGATCGCCTTCGGTATGGCTGAGCGCTCCGATGGTGAGATCCATGAATTTGAACTGAACGTTGTCGGCTTTACCAAAAATCTGGGCATCTTCCGCAGTCGTGTTCTGAATCTGATCAAAGGCAGTGGTTCCAAAGAGGCCTCTGCGAGGCACATCCTGCAGTTGCACTGCCATGGTGCCTGCCATCACCTTCAGATCAGGATCGCTGGGCAACCGGCTGGCGAAGAAGACAGCATCGCTTGCTGAGAAATTGTTCAGATCGAGTTGTCTGACTTCTGCCGCCTGCACATGGATGGGTATAGCCAGGCCAGGCAGGCGGTAGATTAGTTCGCATTTGCTCAGCAGTGCAGTGTTGCGACCGAGATCGTAGTAGCCTCGATCTGCCAGAACGAGTTGATCGACATTCGCCGAGGGGCCGGAGAGTCTGCGGTAGCGGATTTCCACATGCCCTTCGAGGTAGATTTCGATCTGTTCTTTTTTGAAGTTGCTGAAGTTGGGAATGCCCTGGCCTGGGTTACCGGTGATGCCCTTGGCCCAGATGACCGCCCGATCGGTGCTGATATCGATGATGTTGTTGCTGTCGCCAGCATAGAGAGTGATGCCACCCCAGATCATGACCGTGTATTCATTCGGATTGCTCGGCAGAATGCGATACTGGTACGACGATGAGGTGCGTGAGGCGATGCCCAGCGTGCTGGATCGCTGCAGGACGCTGGCGACATCGGGCGATGGACTGATGGGATCCTGCCCGAAATCACGTTCGCGTTGTTCGACTTTCTGCTGCACTAAACCGGGGCTGTTCGGCAACTCGTTGGCAGGAATGGGTGCGAGCCTTTCGGGTGTCTGTACTGTTTTGCTGGCAACCGATTGCGAAGTATTTAATGCAGGTGGCGAAAGCAGTACCGCCCGTGCACGAGCATAGACCGCATCTTTCAGATCTGGCTGGCCCGAAGTTTTCTCCGGGGCAATGATGCGCAACTCGCCCGACATGTTCCAGTTCAGGCTCAACTTATCCAACTGTTGTTTAGGCTGGCTTTTTTCTTCGAGCGTGATAGGCCCTTCAGCATAGATGACGGCATGCGTTTCTTCACCGCTGGCCACCTTGCTGACCCACAGATAAACGTCTTTCAGCTTGATGCGGGTGAGGCCGCGTTCGATGCTGACATTGCCCTTGGCATAAAGGCCGTGGTAGGCGTCTTCCGACCAGCCTTGCACGGAATCAGCATAAATAGTGATGGGTTTGCTGTCAGGCGAAGATGAAGATGGCGCAGCGGTCTGTTGAGCAGCCAGGATCACCGTGGCGCTGAACAAGACCAGCAACAGGGTTTGCAGAGACCGTCCCCGATGCAACAAGCGCAGACTCCCTCCCGTCAACGCCGAGGCGTGTGCCCAATCCGTGGGCGAGAGGGCATATGCCACGAGTTGCAGCAAGTGTCAAGGTGAAGGATGGGAAGAGTTAGGATGTGGAAGCTGGGGGGGATGTGAAAGTAGTCATCATTCTCCGAATGATGACCGACAGTGCAATGTTGGGACGAATGTTCCTATTGTTTTCGCGCGTTATGGTCATCATGCGGAGCATGATGACTACTATCCAAACCACTGCACGCCGGTGTACTGAATCATCCAATACGATAGCAGCCAGAGTAGCGTGCAGCCTTGCATCACCCGGTCGTGATAAATGATACGGTTGGGTTCGATGCGATATTTTGGATGAGTCAGCCGCCGTCGATAATGAAGTATCATGAACACAATGAAAGGCACCGTCAACACTTGGGTCGGGTGATAAAACTTTGAGCCTGGCAGGAGTAGCATCAAAGCGTAGCAGATCATGGCGAGGGCTGATGCGATATCGAGTGCGCCATCGAGAAACGATAGGGAGTAATGATCGAGCACGGGTCGCCGTTGGGAAATTTCGACAGGTTTTTCCAATGCAACCAACTCAGCCCGTCGCTTGGCGAAACCTAAAAACAGTGACAGGAAAAAGGTAAACAGAGTCAGCCAGGGGCTGGGCAGCAGATCGAGGACGTAAAGCCCGGCCAGCAGGCGGAGAATGAACCCGGAGGCAATGCAGAAAGCATCAATCACCGGCAAGTGTTTCAGCTTGAAGGAGTAGGCCAGATTGATTGCTAGATATGCCAATGCACAAAAGCCTACGCTGGGTTTCAAGCTGAATGCCAGCGTCAAGGACGTTGCTGCCAACATCAATGCTGCCAGTGCTGCAGCATGCTTGCTGATTTGCCCGGCTGCAATGGGCCGGTTTTTCTTTTTGGGATGCTGCCTATCATGTTCGAGGTCGAACAGGTCGTTCACAACATAGATGGCGGAAGAAATCAGGCAGAATGCCAAGGCGACGAGGAGTGCATAGGCCAATTGATCCCAGGCGGAATAAAAGAACACCCCCGCCAGGCAGACCAGATTCTTGATCCAATGTGCCGGTCTGAGCAGGCGATACCAATTGTAGATGGTAGCGGGCATGATAAGATAAGTTCTATCAGCCAGGGGACACAATGAAGTAACCAGACAGCCAAGGCGTCTCACCCCGGAATGCTCATCGTTCCTCCCCTTCACCAATTCTCCACAGCTTATTCACGGGACATGTAGTGTCAGCTGTTTAACATATCCTCTAGTATCGTCTGCATTCATTTGAATGCGATTCTGTTTCCTGGAGGGATGGTTATGCGGTTTTGGAAAACAGCTTTGGCCTGCCTGTTTGCCTGCACTCTCTGCGGTGTGGCACAGGCCCAGGTGATCACCCAGTGGAATTTCAACTCGCCGGTGCCAGATAACAACACAGCTACTGGAACGGACGTTCCTTCCATAGGAACCGGTACCATTTCCACTTTGAATCTGGCACAGTCCTTTACCTTCGCCAGCGGTTCCGCCAGTGGTGGCTCTTCCGATCCGGCAGGCACTAACGATAACTCCGGCTTTCAGACAACAGGCTATCCAGCACCACAATCAGGTAATGAAACCGCGGGCATAACTGTACTCACCTCCACTGTCGGCTTCTCCAACATTACTGTCAGTTGGGATCAGCGGCACAGCAACTCCGCATCTCGCTTTGTCGCCTTCTACTACACTACCGATGGCGCCAATTTCACCCGCCTGGCTCTTTCGGCACTCAACTCCAACCCTGGCACAACGCCTTCCGGTGGAGCCCCAGCCAGCACTGCTGGTGGCTACGGAGCCAACGGAACCTTTTCAGCGTTTGATGAAACCGTCACCGGAGCTGGCGACGACTGGTTTAATGGCCGCAGCGTCAACCTGACAGGCATTGCAGGTGTGGACAATAACCCCAACTTCGGTTTCCAGATTGTTGCCTCCTTCGACGCTGGCACCAATTATCTGGGCAGTGGCTCCACCGCTTATGCCACCACAGGCACTTGGCGGTTCGATATGATCACCGTTTCTGCTGCTGTACCCGAACCTTCCGCTTATGCCCTGTGCTTGGTTACCCTGGCAGGTGTTGGTGTGGTGCGATACCGCAAGAAGTTCTGGAATCGCAAGGAAGTCGCGTAAAGAAACGATCGGAAAACAAACAAACCCACGGACTGCAGTCCGTGGGTTTTTGCTTTTGGTGAAAAGTTTTACTTCAGCATCGCCTTCACGGTCCCCAGATCAGTTACACTGCCTGCAGCCAGCGAAACGGTTTTCTGATCCCGCTTGCTGTAGCCGGGCAGATAACCTGTTTCATGCCAGACGATTACTTTGCGATTGCCCGCTGGAATGTTCTTGATCTCGAACTTGCCGTCTTTATCGGTTACGGCAAAGTAGGGATGATCGAAGCACCAGCCGAAGCCCTTCATCCACGGGTGTGAGCCACACGCTACCGACATGGCATTGGTTTCTGCATCGAGTTTGATGGTCTTCTCCGTTCCGGGCGGAATCTGAACATTCAAATCGTTCTTCAACCCCTTGATGACCACATTGTGTGCAACAGGGTCTGGATTCTTGGCAGTAATTTCCTGGCCAGCTCGGATGGCAAAAATGCGCGGTGTAAAGACACAGTAAGGCTGATCGAGCACGAACGGGGCAGGGGCCTTTTGATCAGGATGAACCGGTAATGTTTCGCCACGGTCCGGAGCGATGAATACTACCACGCCTGCTAGTCCCTTGTTGCTGGGGTTCACGTCCCAGACTTTATCTGTGAGTGCACCTTTCGCCAGGCAATGAGCCTGATCAGAAGTGACTTTGGATTCTTCTGCCTTGGGAATCACATCGCCGGCGAATACCACCTGTCCCTTGAGGGTGGCCCAACCTTCGGCAGCAGCAACATGGGCAGGAGCGATCGTGGTTACGACCGGCTTTGCAGTAGTAGATGGTGTGGCATCCTCACAGCATTCGTCAGATATAGTTTTGTTGGTGGAAGACACCAGGGTTGCAGCACGGGAGTTTTTGGAGCAGCAGTTGGGTGTCGTGCTTGCAGTTACGTCGGAAGCACAGCAATCGCTTTCATCTTGGATCACTTCAATCTGGGGCATCGAGCAGCAGGGTGTTTTCTGCTGACAGCTTTGGTAATACGAAGAAGCCTCCCAGCCGGTGTAGCCCAGGCAAGCTAGGCCAGCCAGCAACAATCCGGATTTTACAACGGGACAACAAAGCATGGTGCAACTCCAGATGGAGGGTTTTGATACCACGGTATTGTAGCATTGGTGGTGGGATTGCAAAGCCAATGAAGGCATACAGCAAAAGGATAATCCGAATTACCTGTTAATGTTTTATGCCGTTGGCAGTACTCAAAAATAGCCAACTCCTGATGTTTCAGGAGTTCACCATTTATCTTCTGAGGTTGACATGTTTATTTCAGCGAGATTGTTGTGTCTTGGTATACTTCTTGTCGGGTTAATGTCTGGTGCAAAAGTTCTGGCAGCAGATGTACCCAATCTGCGTGGTACCTACACCGGAGTACTGCTGGATACCGCAAGCCGAACCGTTCGTGGTGTGTCCATTCCGTACATCGAGCAAGACAGCTTGCGTCGTCTGTCAGGCGACATGATCATTGATGGCACCAGCAATACCCGCTTTCCCATTGCAGGCACGGTGGCGGCCAGCGGCGTTTGCACCTGCATCGGCCGCAGTGGCGAAACCAGCCTGGTGTATCAGGCTCAATGGGAGAAACTGGGCAATGGAGCAGGCGGCTTGTTTGGCTCAGCATCGTTTCAGTCGCCATCACTGAAAAGCAACGGCACACTGTTTCTGTTCCGACCGATGACGGCTGGTACTTTACCCAAACCACAGGTACTGGGCAATTATGAAGGCAGCTTTCGCAGCACGATAACAGGGGTGACAGGTTCGCTCGCAGCTCAAATCACCGATGGTACCAGTAACACATTCACCGTAAATCTGGCAATGACCAACGGCCGAATCACAACTCCATATGTCTGTGCAGGAGATGTGGCATCTGATGGTTTATTCGTGGGTATGGGTGTCAGTGCTGACGGCAGCGTTGCCATCATCCGTGGCTACATTGAGCAGGATAACCTGCGTGGAGGTCTGCAACTGATCGGCGAAGTTCAGATTAAATCAGCGGCAGGCAGACCACTCGATACACAATCCATTATTGCCATTCTGATTGGGTGAGAAAAACACAAAGAGCCACGACTCCTAACAGTTGCCTCTCCCAACAACTGAACGAGTCGTGGCTCCAGGTTTTGCTCAATCAGGCACATGTTGTCAGTCAGGCCTCTCCCTCCTGAAAGCCAACATGGTCCGTGATCGATGCTAACTCTTAAAGCACCCGCCGTGCCAAAGTTTATTTAATCAGTACTATTAACTATATGATTGGCATAAGTCATTAAATACAAATAACATATGTTGTTTGAATTCAACACGATTACAATGTTGTCTTTGCCTTTTTTCACATCAATTCTGCCTGTTTGTTAGGCAACCTGCCCGGATTACGGTCAATCCAAGCAGGTAATCTCAGCGAATTATTGCCAGCGGAAAATTCTCAGAGCAATGGCAAACGTCACGAGACCCCACAGCAGTAATCCTAAAAGTTTCCAGCTTATATCTATCAGCCCGGCTGATTCATTCATCACCGCACGAAGCGCATCATTCAGAAGAGTCAATGGCAGTGCCCGGATGAACGGTTGCACTGCTTCAGGGTAACGATCTGCACTGAAGAAGACTCCGCTGAGCACCCACATCGGCAACATCACCAGGTTCATCAGACCTGAGGCGGCTTCCAGCGTCTTGGCCCGGCTGCCTACCAATAACCCGATGCCGGAGAACGTTATTCCACCAATGACAATGCACAATACCACCAGAAGAAAACTGCCCTGTATGCGTACATCGAATATGAAATAGGAAAAAATCAGCAGCATCAAAACTTCAGGCAGCATGAATAAGAAACGGCTCGTCATGATGGCGAGCAGGAAATCGGCCCGGCGCATAGGCGTAGCCAGGAAGCGTTTGAGTAACTTTCTCAGCCGCATATCAACGATGGCAAACCCCACGCCGAACATGCCTCCACCCATCAGCCCCATGCCCAGCAGGCCTGGCACCAGGAAGTCGATATACCTGCCTCCTCGTTCATTAAACACATGCGTTACATGCGTCATGGAATCCTTACGGCCTTTCGCCTTCTGCAATACATCGTCTACAGCTTTCTCCGCCAGGCTGCTTTCCGGGCGTAACGGGTCAGAGAGATATGCCACCTCAACACCATTCGGCTGACCCGATTGAATCACCAAACTGGTTTTTCCTGTTCGCAACCGTTTTTTACAATCCTCAAATGGCGCTCGATGCAGTTTGAACCGCTCACCTTCTGCCTTCAATGCTGCTTCAACAAACGATGCATGCGGCCCCTCTTCGATATCCACCAGGTATAGTTCATCAGCTTTCTTTTCACGGAAGGCAATGCCCAGTACCAGCGTCATGAGCAAGGGAAAGCCGTACACCCAGAAAACAGCCTCGGGTTCCCGCAAAAACTCGCGTAAACGTGCCAAAGTCAGTTGTTTGAACGGTTCCCAGCGTGATGCAGCAGTATTCACGAGTTGGCTCCTTCATCACGCAGGTGTCTGCCGGTGAGTTTCACGAAAACATCTTCCAGGGTAGCCGTGTGTGTTGCCAGGCTGGTGACCTGACGCTGATTCTGCCTGGTCCACTCGAGCAGCGCAGGCAAGGCGACATGCACTTCTTTCACCACCATGGTGAACCGCTGGCCTTCCCGTCTCACTTCCGTTGATGCAGGTATGGTCTTCAGCGATTCCAGATCACTTTCCTGATGCACATCAAACTCAAATTCGAGAACGTGCCCGCCCCCGAGTTCATCTATGAGTTGCCTTGGCTTTCCCAAAGCTATCATCTTGCCATGATCAACTACGCCGACCCGGTCACAGAGCTTTTCTGCCTCATCCATGTAATGGGTAGTAATCAGGATAGTTTTGCCTCGGTCTTTATACCCTTGAATGATGTCCCAAAGTTGTCTTCTTGATTGGGGATCAAGGCCAGTAGTTGGTTCATCGAGAAAAAGCAGATCAGGCTGGCCAACGATGGCACAGGCAACTGCCAGCCGTTGTTTCTGTCCGCCTGAAAGTTTCCCCACCCAGGTTTTCACCTTTTCCTGCAGGCTGACTGCCTGGATGGCCTCATCCGGTGGCGTGCCGTTGGCGTAAAAGCTGCGAAACAATTGAACTGTCTCGCCCACGCTCAACTTTTCAGAAAGTTTAGTTTCCTGCAGTGAGATGCCAATGCGTTCGCGAATGCTGGTGCCATGCTGTTTCCAGGTCATGCCCAGCACTTCAACTTCTCCGCTGGTGGGTTCCAGCAGGCCTTCCAGAATTTCAATCGTGGTGGTTTTGCCTGCTCCATTGGGGCCTAAGAGGCCAAAACATTCCCCCGATTCTATCTCCAGGTCCAGCCCTCGTACCGCTTCCACCGGCGGTTTGGCAGGGTAAGTCTTCTTGAGGCCCTGACAACGTATCGCAACAGACCTCATGGAAGACTCCTGGAGTGGTAGGGAGTTATTCAGCCAACTGGAGAGAATCTCGATATATTGCAGGTTCGCGAGATTCAGACGGAAGCGACAAGCCGCCTCATTTTTGTAGGAATTGTTCGGTTCTCATGAAAACACATTTCTCCGACTTTTGCATAAAAATGATGAAATTACCTGTTTTGAACTTTGCAATCATGCTCAATCTGCTATAAGTTCTTATGAGAGAGACAGTTTATCTATCTTTCATAGGTTCACCGACAGGAAAGGGACCCATGAACAAGACATCATTCGTTCGTAAAATCCTCACCACTGCTTTGGTACTCGTGGCACTGCTTCCGGTACCCGCTTTGGCTATTACTTTTCTGGGTGGCTGGCAGTTCTTCGCCACACATCCCGGTATTACTTCCCAAACATTCACTGATGACTTTAACAACTACGGCCTGACGATCAGCATGGGTGCTGTTGCAGCTCCTTCCGGCGTCACCAAGGTTTCTGTCACTGCTATTCGTGATTTCCGTGTTACCGATCCCAGCGAACTGGTTCGCATCAGTCACAGCTTCGGTAGCTACATTCAGGATGGCAGCATCAACGTCAACGTTTCCATTCAACGATACGGCGTGGCGAATGATCCGTTCAATTTCCCGCCCTACAGCTTTATTACTCAGAATCCTGCACTGCAATACAATCCTTCGCTGAACGATTTCTTCAAACAGAACACTCTCGCAGCAGCTACCTACCGCATGGCGGTTACCATTACCTACACTCGCTCTGGTGCTACCACCTCATCATGGAACAATTCTTCGCCTCACGTTTTCAATTTCCGTGGTGTATAAGAATTCCTGATTGATCCATTTCACTACCCGGCTAGCTTACTGCTATCCGGGTAGTTTTGTTTTCATAACGTAACGAAATCATGAATCGACAATCTCGCACTACCATACAGCCCTCGCCAAGCCTGCTGCATCGGGTGGATTTGGTACTCGATGGACTCATGGAATTGGTACTGCTGGCTATCGTGCTCATCACGCCTTGGCTGTTCGGGGGCTACCACAATTATTTCCAGCATCTGGCCTGTGCAGGGCTGTCGATTGCGCTTGTTCTCTGGGCCATCAAGCAGATCATTCACTGGCAGCTCAAACTGCATTTCTGCATTGCATCACTGCTGCTGGTCGTGTTGTTTGTAGTTTCGTCTTTCAGTTTGCTATCGTTACCTCCTGCAACACTGAAATCCATCTCGCCTGAGGTAGCATCGTGGTATCAGAAGTTTCTCCCCCGTCAGCAGGAACAGATGGAGCAGGGGGGAATCAATGAGCCTGCACCATTCCCTCCCGGCACTACTCTCAGCATTTACCCCGGTGCAACACAGCAGGCACTGCTGGAACTGCTGGCTGTCATGGTGGTCTTCCTCCTGGTTCGGCATAGCCTGGCCGATCCTGAGCGGTTCAAGCGATTTGCCTGGGCCATGGTTATCAATGGTTGCCTGCTTTCCATCTTCGCACTGTTGCAGAAACTTCGAGCAACGGGGAACACCATCTACGGAATCGGTGTTGCCGGTGAACCGTTCGGTCCGTTCATCAACCGCAATCATTTCGCAACCTATGTGAATATCTGCATTTTCCTGGGGCTGGGCCTGTTTATCAGCCAGATGCGCAGCCGGAAAACGCAATACCGAACTGGCATGGATGGGCAGCGGCAGCCCATCAGCTACAGCACGGATAGTTGGAGTGAAATCCTGCAGCACCCGATCGCCATGTGGCTGCTGATTCCCATTGCCACCTGCATGACTGGTGTGCTGGCCAGCCTTTCGCGTGGCGGTATTCTGGCCCTGGTTTCCGGTTTGGCCCTTACCCTGTTAATCTGGCGGCGACGGGCAGGTGGCAGAAATCTCGCTGCCTTGATTCTGATTCCAGTACTGGCCATGGGTATCCTTGCCTGGTTTGGCGCTTCGCCAACCATCGCCCGACTGGAACAGGAACAGGCTGTTGCGATGGAAGGCAGGTTCAGCATCTGGCAGTCGGCATGGGAAATCGGCAGGAATTTCCCCCTGATGGGGACTGGTTTTGGCACCTTTACCCACGTGGAACCAGTCTATCGCCCTGCCGGCGTTGATCAGATCATCGCTCATTTACATGCACACAATGAATATCTGGAAGCGTTTGCTGAAGGTGGCGTGTTGAGGCTGCTTATCACTCTGGCCCTGGTATGGCTGGTGCTGCGGGCTGGCTGGCTGGCTCTGCATCCACAATCTGGCATTCGCGATACCGGCATGATTCTCGGGGCCTGGGCTGCCTGTGTCACGGTGGCTCTACACAGTGTCGTTGAGTTTGGCATACATCTGCCTGCCATTGCCAGCGCTCTCGCCATGACGGGCGGATTCCTGCAGGCATTGTCCCGCAAACGACTCGACGATGGAGATACAGACACCTTGATCCGAAGCAGGTTCCTCGGTTTGGGGCCGGTCATCGCAGCAGTCTTTGCTGGAACACTGGCACTTATCCTGTTCACCGGTTCCTGGCGATACTGGCAAAGCGAGTGGTTCCGTGAGCGAGGCCTTCTTGCCATGCAGCAGGGCAAAGACAAAAACGATCTCGATGCCTTCCAGCGAGCCGTCGATCTTCTTGACATGGCCATTTATTGTGCACCGGCACATGCACGCGTTCGCATGGAACGCTACGAAGTGGAACAGCAGCGGCTCGTCAAAGTCGAGGAACATGCACGCATTGACCTGAGCCGTCGGCTGACGGCACAGGCCCTTGTTCGTATTCCAACGAGTCTCACGGGCATGACAGTCATCCCGCTCGGTCTCTTTGCCGAGGATGCCCTGCTGCCATACCTGGTACAGGCCAGCATGGCGGAAGACTTGCGAAAATCGCATCAGACATCCTGGAATATGCAGGCACATCAAATCCGTACGGCCCGTAACTGTTGCCCGGTGCTGTGGAAACCGCACCTGGCGATCGCAGAGCACGTTCCGCCGGCCAACGCCACTCTGCAGGAGAAAGACCTTCAGCTTTACTGGAAGATCTGCGATAGCCTTTCAGCCTATCTTGATCGCATCAAGCTGTTGCAGCCACATCGTGCCGAAACCTGGTATCTGGCTGGTCAACTGGAATGGCTCAACGGTCAGCGCGTTGCAGCCATCGCCAGCTGGCGTCGATGTCTCGAACTTTCCGATGAGTTTATCGCGCAGATTGTTATCAGTTGTCATCAGGATGCTCTCCAACCAGAAATGAGGTTGTCGCGGGAAGAGGTCATGACCCGTTTGCTGCCTCCTTCTTCCGCATCCCAACTGGTCAGTGCTGCCTGGGCGCTCCATCCTGAGGCCAAAGAGGTGGAAGCTCGCAAACCTTACATGGAACGGGCTATCGAACTGCTCGAAAAACGGGAAGATGTACTGTCCCCCGAAAACCAGTTTATCTACGGCATGGCATTGTGGGGCGTGGATAAACGGGAACAGGGTTTGCAGAACCTGCTCATCGCCGTGCGTGCCAGGCCACTGCAGACCGAATGGCGACTCAACCTCGGCCGGCTCTATTTTGAGCTAGAAAAGTACGCCGATGCCCGGGAACAGTTACAGATGGTGTTACGCCAACAGCAGGGCAACAAAATTGCTGAACTCTTGTTGCAAAAACTCGACGAACTTCAACGCCCCGGTACGAATAAGGATGTTAAAAGATAAAAGTCAGAACAAAACCTATTGATTATTTCGCCCTCACCTTTTCCCTGTGGATCCTCTTTTCTTATTCTGTAGCCCACGGGGTAGTCTGAGTTTATAATAACGATACCCATATTGCCAGCGTCGGGTGACGTTGGCCTGCTTATGACTTCCGCATGGTGCATTTCATGAAGTTTTCTCTGCTGACTGGTGCACCGCATCATCTTATCATCCGTGTAATTCTGCTGTCGTGGGTGATGTTCGCGTGCCTGGCCTCTGTACCTTCACCCCTTGCTGCCCAGCCTGTAGACGGTGAATGGTTTGTCGTTCCTGGCGAAATTACCACCGAAGTCTATCGCACTATCCGCAATGATACCGAGCGGGCCATCAAGCGTGGCGTGCAGAAAATCGTCTATGAATTTCAATCCCGTGAGTTGAGCGAGTTCGGCCCCTGTCTCGATCTTTCCACATTTCTGCTCGAAGGCATTCAAGGCCGCATTCAAACATTTGCGGTCATCGATGGCCCCATTAACGGACACGCCTGCCTGGCGGTGCTGGCTTGCCGATCTATCTATGCCACACCACGCGCCAGCCTGGGGTTCGATCAGCGTGCACTCGAAAAAAGCGGCCAGGTTGATGTGACCAAAGTTGCTGCCTACATGAAAGTAGGCGAAAACCGTGGCAGGCCAGTGGCGTTGCTCTTGAAGATGCTCAAGCCCGAACTGATCGTCTACCGCTTTGATCGCGATGGTCTGCAGTTCCGCCTGAACAAACAGCAGTGCGATGAATTCAACCTGCCGGTTTCCGACAAGCACCTGCTGGGCAAAGACGATGCTCGCGTGCAGCCTCAGGAATATCTGCGAGCAGGCACACCAGGAATTTACCAGGCCGATGAAGCGGAAAAGCTGAGCCTGATCAACCGCGTGTATCAGACGAAGGCAGAAATTGCCACCCGTATAGGAGTGCCCATGGGGCGTAGTCCGCTACCGGAGCATCCCAAAGCGGCTGTCATTGAAATCACCGGTGATGTGGGCAATGGTACTTATGAAATGGCTCAGGATAAAATCCGACGGGCTATTCGTGAGAACGTTGATTGCATCATTTTTCACCTGATCAATATGAACGGCGGACCCGAAACGGTTGCCTCTGCAACCCAGATGGCAAACGAACTGCTCGACAAAACACGAGGCGAACGCCGTATCAAAACCGTTGCCTATATCCCTGAAAGCTGTCTGGGTACTGCCAACTTCATTGCCCTGGCTTGTGATGAAATTGTTATGGGTCCGCAAGCAAAAATAGGCGATATGAACAATCTCGTTTACGAAAAACCCAACCAGCCATTCGAGCGCAATCTCATCAACGAACGTCAACAGAGCCTGATCAATATCTGCAGCAAGTCGGGAGTTCCTGAAGTCATTGTGAAAGGTATGTTTCAGCCTGATCTGGAAATCGTTCAGGTGCAGGAAGTACCCGATCCGAACAAGCCGGAACAGAATCTTGCCATCCAGCTCAAGGACAAAGTGGAACTCCGGCCAGGCTGGAATGAACTGGGTGTAGTGAAGAGAAAAGGCCAGTTGATGGTGCTCGATGCCAAGCAGGCTGTGGCTATCGGCCTGGCTCGCACTTATCTGCAGACCAAGGATGCCGCCGGCGCTGCTCCTTCCATTAATGAAGTGTTTACGCTGTATGGCATCTCTGCAGGCGATGTCGTGGTTATGCGTGCGAGCTGGCTCGATAATCTTGTTTTGTTCCTTCAGCATCCCGCGACCACCACCCTGCTGGCCATTCTCGCTTTCCTGGGGCTGATTCTCGAAATCAAAGCGCCGGGTACCACGGTGCCCATCATTGTTTCCGCCTGCTGCTTCCTGCTGCTGTTTTGGGCGCATTCGTGGCTGTCCGGTCAGGTGAATGCTCTGGCTATCCTGCTCTTTCTACTCGGAGTGGTATTGCTGGGAGTGGAAGTCTTCGTACTTCCCGGTTTCGGTGTCACTGGTGTCAGTGGCATCATTCTCATCCTGCTGGCCCTGTCTCTGGTCGTCGTCAAGCAATGGCCTCAGACTCCCGAAGAATACAAGACATTGGGGCAGAACTTCAGCATCTTCAGCGGTGGATTGATTCTGTCCATCATTGGGGCGTTTGCCATCGCCCGTTTCCTTCCCAGCGTGCCGATGTTCAACTGGCTGATTCTGCCAGCGCCTGATGAAGACAACAGCGAAGCGGCGGGTACCATTCCACCCGCGTCATCGCCCAATCTGCTGGGTGCCGTTGGGACTGCTGTCACCGAATTGCGCCCGGCTGGCCGCGCCTGCTTTGGCGATGAATATATTGATGTCACCACCGAAAGTGGTTTTGTCGAAGCCGGCAAGCGTGTGCAGATTATTGAAATTGATGGATTACGCGTGGTAGTCAAACCTGTTTAAGGACTCACTATGACCTGGGCGATTATTGCCATCCTGGCGGGTATCTTGTTTCTGGTGCTGGAAGTCTTTCTGCCCTCAGCCGGGCTCTTACTCATTCTCTCGCTGTTCTCCTTTGGAGCTGGCGTCGTGCTCATTTTCTTCACTCCCGAAAGCGAAGGTGGCGGACAGCGTGCCGGCATCATGACCATCGTCGGGTTGCTGGTGCTGTTGCCTGTTGTCGGTGGAGGTTTGTTCTACTGGTGGCCTCACACACCGATGGGCAGAGCTGTATTTTTGAAACAGCCTACCGAAGAAGAATCTGCCGTGGTCACCGAAGCTCAGCAGGCTTTTGAAAAACTCTATGATCAGGTTGGCAAAACGGTCACGCTGCATCAACCATCCGGTGCCACCGAAATCCAGGGCAAACGTTACGATAGCACCACACAGGGCATCTTTGTCGAAGCCGGCCAACTCGTCCGTGTCATCGGCGTATCAGGCAGCCAACTGATCGTACGACCACTCGGCAGACAGGAACTGACAGATCTGCCAACTGATCTGACCAGTTGATAAATCTTTCCTGTGTTATCGACACCATCGATACTAAACTCTCATCGGTTTCGTTTCAGACCAGATAAACTGCTTGACTCTGTCCCCGTACTGGTGACAATCGTAAGACAACTGTGAATCAGCAGAAAGAGGAAAGGTTTCCCCATGCTCGATATGTTCAGCACGATGAATCTGTTTGCCCAGGCACCTGCCAACATGAAGACCAGCGACATCGTCTGGTATGTTGGCCTGGCCATTGTTGCCATCATAGCTCTGGTGCTGATCCTGCTCTTCTTCAAGTTCTTCAACTTGTGGATTCAGGCCTGGCTGACCGGCGCCAACATCAGCATACCCACCCTGGTGGGCATGATGCTGAGAAAAGTCAACTATGCCATGATTGTCCAGCAGAAGATCGCTCTTACTCAGGCTGGTGTGCGAGTTGAAAATCGTGACCTCGAAGCACACTACCTCGCACGAGGAAATGTGCCCAAGACTGCCGCTGCGGTTATTGCTGCTTACAAAGCCGGCATTGAACTCCCTTGGAAAACCGCTGCTGCCATCGATCTCGCCGGTCGTGATGTTTACGATGCAGTGCGAACCAGTGTGAATCCCAAAGTGATTGATTGCCCTGATCCTACCAAGGGCGCCCGGACACTGGATGCCGTCGCCAAGAATGGTATTCAACTCAAGGTCAAAGCCCGCGTGACAGTGCAGACTAAACTCGAACGCCTCGTCGGTGGTGCCACTGAGGACACGATCATCGCCCGCGTGGGGCAGGGTATCGTTTCCGCAATCGGCTCGGCAGATGATCATAAGGCAGTGCTGGCTAATCCAAGCATTATCTCCCGCGAAGTGCTTGATAAAGGTCTCGATGCCGCCACCGCGTTCCACATCGTTTCCATCGATATTGGCGACGTGGAAGTAGGCGAGAATGTGGGTGCCAATCTGCAGGCTGCCCAGGCTCAGGCCGATTTGAAAGTCGCCCAGGCCAAAGCTGAAGAGCGACGTGCCGCTGCGGTGGCCCGCGAACAGGAAATGCGTGCACTCGTTGAAGAAAACCGGGCCAAGGTCGTGGAAGCTGAATCTCAGGTGCCACAAGCCCTTTCCTCAGCCATCCGCGAAGGCAAAATGGGTGCGATGGATTACTACAACATGCGCAACTTGATCTCCGACACCGAAATGCGCAGTTCAATTGCCGGTACCGGTGCTAATCAAACCCGTGCCAGCATTACCTGAAATAAACCGTAGCAGGGTCGCCTGGTACTCCACTCGACCCTGCGGAGACCAAATATGGCCAAGGCGCGACCCTCTTCATCTGAAATAGATCGTTTCCTGGAAGAAGTAAACCGGCGCAAACAGCAGGCCCGGCAAGCTGCGCCGCAGCCACCCGTTCAACAGGCACCACCTAAACCCAAGGCCAAGTCCGCAACGCCGCGCATTCAGAAAGTACAACAACATCAGATCGAACAGCACCAGGTGCAGCAGCGGCAGGTCGTTATCCGGGAGCCTGTCGAGAATGCCCTGGTGTTGAATGAAATGCCTGATCCGATCAAGGAAACGGTTACCAAGCCGAAGAAATCGGCATACCAGTTGGATGCGCCTGTCGTCTCGTTGCCTCGTGGAACCGAATCTGCCCCGATTCATCATGCCAAGGCGTTGATGAAATCACGCGATGGCATGCGGGCAGTGTTCGTGATGAACGAACTGCTCAGCCCGCCCCGTTGCAAGAGACCATTCGGGCGATGATCTGAGAGTTATTGCAGTAAGGTGTGACAGGGCAGGGTCGTAACGTTACTCCGTTTCGACCCTGATTCACTGCGATGATGTTGACACAGTCAAACAGGGTCGAGATGGAGTACCATCACGACCCTGCCAATACTAACTCAGCTAATATCGTTAAGCAGCCATATCCAGGGCGTGGGCCGTACCTTCCACACAGCCGTTGATGCCGCGCTTCGATTCACGCACAAACTGGACAAACTCCTGCACTACGTCAATATGCCCCAGTTCTGCCTCAATAACCGATATGGCAGTAGGCACCGAAAGATGCTGCAGATACATGATGTGATAGACCCGGCGGATGGCATTGATCTGCACCGTGGTCAGTCCGGCACGTCGCATGCCGATGATATTCACACCCACCACATGGTTGATGTTCTGCTGAATGATAAAGGGCGGAACATCCTTGGTGGTTCCCGAAGTTCCCGAGAGGAACGACAGTCGGCCCAGCTTGCAGAACTGGTGCACTGCTGCATTGCCAGAAATGAAGACATTGTCAGCGAGTTCCCCGTGCCCACCAATGAGGGCATTATTGGCGAGGATGCACTTATTGCCGATCTTGCAGTCATGGGCAATATGAGCGCCGGCCATCAGGTAATTGCCGCTGCCAACTTTCGTCGTCCATGAACCAGTGGTACCACGATGAATGGTGACATTCTCGCGGAAGATATTGTTATCGCCGATTTCCACACTGGTCGGCTCGTTTTTGTACATGAAGTGCTGAGGCTTCTCGCCGATGATGGCGTTACTGAAGACCTCGTTGCCTTCGCCCAGGGTGAGCGGCCCAATCAGATGCGAACGTGCATGCAGTATGCACCCCGCTCCAATGCGGACTCGGCCTTCAACTATACAGAAAGGCCCAATCACCACATCATCTGCAATGATAGCTTCCGACGAGACAATTGCAGTAGAATGGATATGAGCGGAACGGGTACCTGACATAAATCGAGCCCTCCCTGGCTGGATTATGCATCGATGAGATTAGACGATATAGCTCAGGTAGTCTTGGAAAGCTAGGCCAATTGTCCCAAAATTAACCGTGGATACTGCTCCAGTGTGGTTCTGTGCTTTTGCCAAACCCGTTGCGATCCATTACTTTACGGAAAAATGAAGATCGCATGCCAGCAACTTTACCTTACTCCGGTTTGACGTCTGATCAGGTTTCTGCCAGCCGTTCACAACATGGCGACAATGTGCTCACGCCTGCCAAGCGTGAACCGTGGTGGAAACTCTACCTCGAAAAATTCAATGATCCCGTCATTCGCATCCTCATTATTGCCGCCGTTATTGCCATTACTGCAGGCATTTATCATGGCGATTACATCGAAGGCGTGGGGATACTGCTAGCCATTGTCCTCTCGACCTTCCTGGCTTTCTGGAATGAGTTTCGTGCCAGCAAAGAGTTCGATCTGCTCAACCGTCTCGATGATGATGTGCCAGTGCAGGTCATTCGAGATTTCGAGGTGGCACGAATTCCCAAACGCGATGTCGTAGTACGAGATATTCTGCTGGTTGAGATCGGTGAGGAAGTTCCTGCCGATGGCAATCTGCTAGAGACTGTTAATCTGCAGATTGATGAATCTCGGCTGACAGGCGAATCGGTGCCAGTTACGAAATCTGCCAACCCTGCACCTGCCACACAGGAACGGGAGGAAGCTGCCTACGCCCGCAACCGGTTGCTGCGAGGTACCTTTGTTGCTGATGGCCGCGGCATCCTCGAAGTCACTGCAGTGGGCGATCATACCGACATTGGCAAAACAGCCCGGGCTGCCAGCGAGGAAGTCAAGGAAGTAACGCCACTGAACAAGCAACTGGCGCGCCTCAGCAAGCTCATCGGTGTGCTCGGTATGTGCTTTGCCATCATTACTTTCTTCGGCTTACTGCTCCAGGCCTGGCTCAGCCGACGCATCATTCTCAGTGATGAGCAATGGGTCTTCACCTGGCTGACCATCTCCAGCGTATTCCTCGCCATGATCCGCGTCTGGCTGCCCATGGTTTACGACGGATTGGAAATGCTCCGCATCAAGGTCAGCAAACCCGATTGGCTCGAATCCGAATCGATCATGAACTGGATCGGTGCCTTACTGGCTGGCGGTCTGCTTTTTGTCATAGGGGTCTTTCTCCTCGCATCACTCGGCTGGATTACTTATCAGCCCAGCACCTGGCTCACCGGCAACGTCGGTGAAATGCTTCTCCGCTACTTCATGGTCTCGGTCACTATCATCGTGGTGGCTGTGCCCGAAGGCCTGGCTATGAGTGTGACACTCGCTCTCGCCTATTCGATGCGACGCATGGCGGCCAGCAACAACCTCGTTCGCCGGATGCATGCCTGCGAAACCATTGGCGCTGCCACCGTGATCTGCACTGATAAAACCGGCACGCTCACCATGAACCAGATGCGCGTTCATGCCGTACATGTTCCAGTTCTATGGGGACAGGAACCAGGGCCAAAAGGCACTGATAAAGCGGATTGGCTACAGCACCAGACCGCCGGGCTGCTTATCGAAGGGCTGTGCGTTAACAGCACGGCGCATTTGAGCGAGCAGGCTGGGCAAACCAATCCTGTAGGGAATCCCACCGAAGCTGCAACGCTTCTTTGGCTGCATGACCAGGCAATCGACTACCGCACCTGGCGGCTGCGGTTTCGTGTTGTCAGGCAATGGACATTCTCCACCGAACGCAAATGCATGGGCACCTTTGGCAAAGCGCCAAAAATGGATTCGGGCATTCTGCATCTCAAAGGCGCTCCCGAAATTGTTCTGGAGAAATGCCAATTTGTTCTGCAGGATGGTGCCAAACAGCCGCTTCAACCGCACGACAAGTTGGCCATTGATAAGCAACTGAAAGAGTATCAGTTGCGTGGCATGCGGACGCTCGGCATTGCCTATCACGATGCTGTAACCACCACCATCAACGATGATACCAGGCTGGAAGACATCACACGCGACATGGTTTGGCTCGGCTTTTTCGCGATTCACGATCCCATTCGACCAGAAGTGCCACAGGCCATGCTCGATTGCCAGCAGGCGGGTGTCAAAGTCAAAATGGTAACCGGCGACAATCCTGCCACTGCCAGGGAAATCGCCAGGCAGATTGGCTTGTGGAACGATCAGGATGACAAGGTAAAAGGCCGCATCATCACCGGCCCCGAATTCGCTGCCCTGAGCGATCAACAGGCCTTGGAGGAAGTCGATCTGCTCAAAGTGATGGCACGAGCCAGGCCGATGGACAAACTCCGTCTTGTGAAACTGCTCAAGCAGAAGGGCGAAGTGGTTGCAGTCACGGGCGATGGCACCAACGATGCCCCGGCCATGAACTATGCCGATGTGGGCCTGGCCATGGGCAAGACAGGAACCGCGGTCGCCAAGGAAGCCAGCGATATCATCCTGCTCGATGATTCATTCAAGAGCATCGTCAACGCCATCTGCTGGGGCCGGTCTCTGTATCAGAACATCCAAAGGTTTCTGCTGTTTCAGTTAACCATCAATCTTTCAGCGCTCACCCTGGCACTGCTGGCTGCGTTTGTTACCGGGGGCAGCACACCACTGACCGTCATGCAGTTGCTCTGGGTGAACCTGATTATGGATACTTTTGCAGCATTAGCGCTGGCTAGTGAACCACCCGACCCGACCGTGATGCAGAAGCCGCCACGCCATCCCGATGATTTCATCATCACGCCTGCTATGACCCGCCGTATCCTGGCGATGGGAGCTTTCTTCGTCGTACTGCTTACCGGCCTGCTGTTCTGGTTCCAGTCGCAAGGCAGCTTTGATTACGAAGCGGCGCAACACATACTACGTGATGTACATTCGAGTGAAATTGAAAAGGAAGCAGCACATGCTACCCAGCAACGGCTTTCCATCTTCTTCACGTTCTATGTGATGCTCCAGTTCTGGAACCTGTTCAATGCCCGGCGGTTTGGGCAATCCCGCTCAGTGTTTGATCATCCCTTTGAAAATGGCTACTTCTGGGGCATTGCCCTGGCCATTCTCATCGGACAGTTCATCATCACTCAGTTCGGCGGCGCAGTGTTTTCGACCTACCCACTGACCGCAACGCAATGGCTTTGGATCATTGTCATCAGTTCTGGCGTATTAATCATCGGTGAAGCAAATCGATGGTATAAACGTACCTACTTGGAGAAGTGATTGGTGGGTCAGAATTCCAATTCTGACAGTGTCGAGCGAAATAAACGTATTATCATCGAGGACAGGTTCGGAGACCTGTCCCACATAATCGTTGGTCACGATTGTATCGTGATAGCGTCGAGCAATGACTTACTCCATCATCGCCGACGACACGTTGAAAACGTGTCCCAAAGATCACACCCCTACCGTCCCACCTTGAAATCCGCCTGCACATGGAAAACCCCATCCTTCTGTTTCACCGGCTTAACGACAACGCAGCCGTGCCGAACGGAATCTTTCCGTTTCTCTGCAGTCAGCATCGGGTCGTCTTCAAACTGAATCTCAGTATGCAGCAGCTCTTGCAATATGCCTGGCTTGCTGATGGCTACATGCACATGCTGAGGCAGATCGGTTTGCGGATAACTCGCCGGGCGAATGGAGCGGAACGAATAACGGCCTTTGTCATCGGTCTTCAGATAGGTGAAGAGGCGGGCGTGCTGAAAATCGCCACCGTTGCCGGTGATGTGTGCAGCCTTGTCTGAATACCAACCCTTGGCGCTAGTGTGATAGAGATAAATCAATGCCCCGCTGATCGGCTGACCCTGGACATCCTTCACCACGCCTTCGAAAAGAAACTTCTCGCCTGGTTCCTTCTCGGTCACCATGGTCACAGTGCCCGGCTTGGCATGATCGCGTATCAGGTGCCTGAAGCGGGGCCAGGCATGGGCAGGCATATATTTGTCATCGGAAAGCAACACGGAAATACTCTTGCCCGATTGCAATGCTTGCTCTGCATCGTCGATGAGTTCCTTCACTATGTCGGGTTCTGTTTTGCCTGGTGGCAGCGTCTGCCTTGGTTCATTTTGCAGCGCTTCGGTGCAGCCTGTCATCAGCATCCAGGAAAGGAACGCAACAGCCGGGGAGAGATGTGCAGACATGATGACCCTCGCATCAGGTAGTGCAGCCACCGCGCAGCACGACAACTCCGTGCAGTGTGCCGCTTATTGTCTAGACGAGGTTAAAATGGAAGAGTGGACAACGATTTGAAAAATGAGTGGTTTGTCACTCATCTCTTATTCATAAAAAAATTGCCGCGGCAGGGCGAGACGGGAGAGGCTGATCCAACGCACAAAGAGCGGATGTTTATGGCTGCTCCTTCCGGCCTGACCAGGTTCACAAAGCCCCATTGCGTGGGTCCCCTCCCGCCTCGCCGCACCGCGGCAACGCAGAATTGTGAATCGTCACGAAATTGTAGAGTTGAACGCTGCAAGTATCAAGTAGATATATTTGAGTTCTCAGCACTTAGCACTCAGGACTTAGCACTATACTTGCAGCACTCCCGTCTTAAACGGCTTGCCTTCATCCACCCGGCTGGCGACCTGGAACGCTTCAATCAGCACATCCCGCGTGTGTTCAGGATCAAGAATGCCATCGACCCATAACCGCGAAGCGGCATATCGCACATCGGTTTTCTCATCATAAGCTGCTTTGACTTTCTTGCGAAGTTCTTCCAGTTCCTCCGCTTCAGGGTTCTTGCCTTGCCGTTTCAGAGCGCTAACCTGAACATCCAGCAGCGTGTTGGCCGCCTGGGCGCCACCCATCACCGCATACTTGCACGTAGGCCATGCAAAGATGAACCGTGGATCAAATGCTTTGCCACATAGGGCATAGTTGCCTGCTCCATAAGAACCAGCGAGGATCACTGTGATCTTCGGCACCACGCTGTTGGAGATCGCATTCACCAGCTTGGCACCCGCCTTGATGATACCGGCCTGCTCCGAATCGCGACCGACCATGAAGCCATTGACATCCTGCAGAAAGAGCAGCGCGGTACGGGTCTGGTTACAGTCCATGATGAAGCGGGCAGCTTTGTCCGCAGCGTCGACATAAATCACTCCGCCGTATTCGAGCGCACCCTTGGAATTCTTGCTCCGTTTTTTTTGATTGGCGATGATACCGACTGGAATGCCGCCAATCTTTGCGTAGCCACACACCAGCGTCTGGCCAAACTCGGCTTTGTATTCATCAAACACGCCACCATCGACCAGGTGGCCGGTGATCAGGTCACGAACGTCGTATTCCTTGCGACCATCAATATCGATGATGGTGTTGATCTCTTCCACTGGTTTGGTGGCTGGCTCAAAAGGTTGTTCAGGCACCGCATAGCTGGCGGGCAGCAGGGCAATCAGTCGACGCAGCCGCTTGATGCAGCTTTCATCGTCCGCTTCACGGAAATCAATGGTGCCTGAAATGGAGGCATGCATCTTCGCCCCGCCCAGGTCTTCGTGATCCACCGTCTGCCCGATGGCAGCTTTCACGAGTGCCGGGCCGGCCAGATACAAACCTGAACCTTCCGTCATCAGCAACTTATCGCACAGCACAGGCAGGTAGCCTCCGCCCGCTACGCAGTTGCCCATGATCGCCGAATACTGCGGCAAACCATCCGCGGAAAAGACCGCGTTGTTGCGGAATATTCTGCCGAAGTCATCTTCATCCGGAAATACCTCATCCTGCAAAGGCAGAAACACGCCCGCCGAATCAACCAGGTAGACGAGAGGCAAATGGTTCGCTTGGGCAATTCGCTGGGCACGGAGCACCTTTTTGGCGGTCATCGGAAAGAACGCACCAGCCTTGACCGTTGCATCGTTGGCGATGATCATCACCCGCCGCTTTTCCACCGTGCCGACGCCAGTCACCACACCTGCCGACGGAGCGCCGCCCCATTCTTCATACATGCCCCAGGCAGCCCATAAACCGAGTTCCAGAAACTTGACTTTCTTGCCTTCATGGTCGCACAGTTTGTTAATGCGTTCGCGAGCGGTCAGTCGCCCTTTTTCATGCTGCCTTTCGATCGCTTTCTTGCCGCCACCCAGGACAATCTGCTTTGCCTCGGTCTCTATTTTCGCTACCAGTTCACGCATGGGAGAAGCCTTTCACAAGGATGCAAGGCTTGTGATAGAGGCTACGCTGTTAGTTGCCAACTTTTTCAGAACGTTTCCGTGGGACACGTTTTCAACGTGTCATTATTCTTGCACCCTGTCCCCACGCCCCTCGCCGCATACACATAACACCAGCCATTCAATCAACAAGGAGTATCCCAATGCGTTATGCCACGTGGATGCTGTGCATGGGAATCCTCTTGGCAGGATCCATGCAGGCCGATGATCCGCCGGCCCAAAAATCTGTACAGGATGAAGTTCAGAAACAGCTAAGTGCCATTCAATCCGAATGGAACACCAAGCGGGGCGAGTTCTTCAAGAAATTCCAGGAAATCAACGATCAGAATGAACGAGCCAAGTTTTATCAGAAGGAAGCACCCAAATTTGACACTTATGCCGAGCGTGTGCTGAAGCTGGCTAACGAAAACCCCACTGCACCCAAGGCTGCAGATGCTGTGCTCTGGTGTTTCATGAATGGTGTGGAAGGCAAGCAGGAAGAGGCCTGTGCCAAGTGGCTCAAAAGCTGGATTACCAGGACCGATCTTCCTGCGCTCAATCAGCAGTTGAAACGATACTACTATCTCAACAACCGCGAGGTCATTGCTGCAGTCTTTGAGAAGGTAAAATCCGCAGGTAAGAATGAACACGCAGTACCACTTCTGGTCTGGGTCTCCCGTCAGGGTGTCTATTCCGACCAGGCGGCCAAGGTCGCAGGCGATGCTCAGAAGCTGATGCTCGATCAGTTTATTGAAGCACCTGAATTGGGTGATGTCTGCATGTCATTGGCCGATTCCGAAGATGCCAAAGCAACAGAGACATTGAAGAAAATTCTCGACAAGACCAAGCATGAGGATGTCAAAGCCAAGGCGTGCCTGGCCCTGGGCAAGCAATATGCCAAGAAGGAACTTACCCACCCCGATGCAGAGAAAATGTTCGAACGCGTTCTGAAGGAGTTTCCCAAGCTCGATAAGAATGTCAAGAACATGGCATCGGGAGAGCTGAATGAACTCAAGTTTCTCTCGGTAGGCAAACCCGCCTTGGAAATCGCAGGCAAAGATCTCGACGACAAGGAATTCAAACTGTCTGATTACAAAGGCAAAGTGGTGCTGCTCGATTTCTGGGGCTTCTGGTGAGGCCCCTGCGTGGCGATGATCCCTCACGAGCGGTCGCTTGTGAAACGCCTCGAAGGTAAGCCCTTTGTCATCATCGGCGTCAATTCCGATACCTATAACGATGGCTTCAAGAAGAACATGGAGAAACATCAGGTCACTTGGCGTTCGTTCAAAAACGAAAGAGAAGGGGACGCTGGTGCGATTGCAACACAATGGAACGTCCGCGGCTGGCCCACGCTCTATCTGATCGATCACCAGGGCATCATCCGCAACAAGTGGCTAGGCAGCCCCGGCGACAAAGTGCTCGATGAAGCCATCGAAACGCTTGTCAAGAATGCCGAGGCGGAGACGAAGAAATAAAGCGTGGGACTCGTTTGTAACGTGTTAAAACAAACGGTCAGCCTGTGCCAGGGTCGTAACTATACTCAGTTTCGACCCTGGAATTTTAACAGCGTAATTCGTCACATCAACCTACGCCTACCGTCGCTAACTCGCACTCGTATAACGAAACAAACGTGTTCGTTCTGGAGCTGCCATGAGTGGTCCATCGCCAGCATTGTTTTTTGATACCCTCAGTGCCTATCAGCGGACCGAAGCCCTGAAGGCAGGCATCGAACTCGGAATTTTCACACAGATTGCACGGGGACATCAGACGGCGGCACAGCTTGCTATGGCGTGCCAAGCAGCCGAGCGTGGCGTTCGCATTCTTGCCGACACCCTGACGATTATCGGGTTTCTGAACAAAGAGGGAGAACGCTATTCGCTGACGCCTGATTCACAGGTGTTTCTGGATAAGCAGTCACATGCGTATCTTGGTGGTGCGGTGCAATTCATGCTGGCGCCAAATTTGAAAGAAGGTTTCTACCAGTTGACTGCAGCGGTGAAACGCGGGGGTACAGCTATCTCCGAAGAGGGTACCGTCTCGCATGATAACCCGATCTGGGTCGATTTTGCCCAAGCCATGGGCCCGCTCATGACTTTGCCTGCAGAATTACTGACGAAACTGGCAGGTGATGTGACAGACAAGCCTTTGCGCGTGCTCGATGTTGCAGCAGGGCATGGCATGTTCGGTATTGCCTTTGCCAGGCGATTTCCCAAGGCGACGGTGACGGCGCTCGACTGGCCCAACGTGCTGAAGGTTGCTCAGGCAAATGCCCGGCAGGCGGGTGTAGAAGAGCGGTACACTTTGAACCCCGGCAGTGCTTTTGATGTAAACTGGGGCGGACCTTACGATGTGGTGCTGCTGACCAATTTCCTGCATCACTTTGATAAGCCAACATGCGAGCAACTCGCTGCGAAGGCTCATCAGGCACTGGCGCCAGGCGGATGTGCCATCACGCTCGAGTTTATCCCAGAAGAAGATCGCATCTCGCCACCTTCTACCGCGAGCTTTGCCCTGGTCATGCTGGCCAGCACGGCACGAGGCGATGCATACACCTATGCAGAATTGGAGCAGATGTTCGCCCGATGCGGCTTCGCTCGAAGCGAATTCCACCCTCTTCCACCCACTAATCAGCAGGCTGTGGTGTCATACAAACGATGACATTCAATGCAGCTCGATAAAGTCTTTACCGCAAAATATTCACGACAAATATCGAAGCGCAGTGAAATCATTAACAGACGAACTTAGCTGTAAATCGAGAACAAGAATTTGAATGATTCACGTTCTTCCTGCGTAGTAATGATAACTGTTGTTATTGACTTTAACTTTGGATTGGGTATATCCTGCAATAGACGAGGGAAGAAGGATGCGTTTTGCTCAATTAGCCAAACTAATTCTAATATGCTATTTGTTGCATTTTAGCTGCGCTACTTTCTTTCCAGGCATAGTTAAATCTTCAATTTCACAACCGTCTCACACGGGCCTACCTGCCGACAGTTCCGAAATACCGGTTCCATGTGAAGGATGTTGGGAAAGTGGTAAAATTGTAGATACTGACTTCAAAGATTACATCACAGATGCTATTGGGACTCAATGTGTTGTAAGAATCGAGTCCAGATTAAGTGAAAGTCACTTTTCCGAATTCAAGTCTTCTCGAGATTTGCTCACTTCCATTAATCGTCTCCAGATTTGAACTGCCAAGTCTCGAAGTATCTCATCATCATGATGTCGCAAACAACTAGTGTTGTTGCGCAATCTTGTGATCAGTGATCTAATTCGCCATCCAACCGCTCGAAACTATTCCAATCTTTTTGATGCTCCGACATCTTGCGCTCATGGGTCAAGCAGGTCTTCGTGATGAAGTCAGCTTCCTGGTCAATTGAGATCAATGAGCAGTAACCTGATGTTTCCCTACGTGTGGTATCCAATGACTGAATCCGCAAGACAACGCCTGTTTTCCACGAAACTGAAAATGAACGAGAATCAAATGTCTGGCCTTGCACTTCCGGCGATTCGCCTGAAACGAACGTCATACTGCTTATGGATGCTGCTGGGTTGGCTGGTGCTCACCCTCGCCGGATGCAACAAGCATAAGGAACATTCGGAATCGGTCCATCATAAGGTTGTAGTCACAACACCTAAGCAAATGGATGTTGTCGTTACTCAACAATATGTATGCCAGATTCACTCGCATCGGCACATTGAAATCCGAGCCTTGCAGGAAGGCTATCTTGAGCAGATTCCTGTCAAAGAAGGGCAGACAGTCAAGGCAGGGGATGTCTTGTTTAAAGTTCTACCAACTCTCTACAAGACCAGACTGGATGCAGAAAAGGCAGAGGCAGAACTGGCACTTCTGGAATTGAATAACACCAAAAGACTGCATGAGCAGAAAGTCGTGTCCATTCAGGAAGTTGCGCTGTTCGAAGCCAAGCTGGCTCGAGCCAAAGCCAAAGTGGCGCAGGCAGAAGCGGAATTTAACTTTACAATTGTCAAAGCTCCGTACGATGGCATCATTGATCGTTTGCGACAGCAGCAAGGCAGCCTGGTCAAGAAAGAAGATTTGTTGACTACTCTTTCAGATAACAGCCTGATGTGGGTCTATTTCAATGTGCCTGAAGCACGTTATCTCGAATATATGTCCAATTCCGATCAGGAAAAACAATCAACAGATTCCGTCAACAATCGCAAGATTCTTCAACGCTATCCCGATGATAAAGACAATCGCCAGATTGAACTCGTCCTGGCCAACGGGAGCAAGTTTTCTCAGACCGGAAAGATTGGAGCAATTGAAGCTGATTTCAATAATGAAACGGGAAATATTGCCTTTCGGGCAGACTTCGTCAATCCAGATGGACTGTTGCGAAATGGGCAAACGGGAAATGTCCTGATTCATCAAAAGCTGCATGATGCCCTGGTCATTCCTCAGCGGGCAACCTTTGAAATTCTGGACAAGCGATTCGTCTATGTCCTTGACAAGGACAACGTCGTGCAGCAACGCGAGATTGTGATCGAACAGGAATTGGATGACATTTTTGTGATTAAGAAGGGACTGGATGCAAAGGATCGATTCGTTGTGGAAGGTGTTCGCCAGGTGCACCATGGCGATAAGGTCTCTGATTACGAATTAAAAGAAGCAGATGAAGTGCTGTCCAAGCAGAAGTATCACTCCGAATAGCCTACATCATATCGAAGTCCTGATCAGCGAGAACGTACCGAGCCATGTTCACTAAAATCCTTTACCGGCCAGCACTGGCAATTGTCATTTCGATCATCTTGTTATTTCTGGGTGTGTTGGGAATTTATACCCTTCCCATTGCGCAGTTCCCCTCCATCACGCCACCTACCGTGGAAGTAGCTATTGCCTACCCTGGCGCCAGTGCAAATGTGCTGGTGGATTCCGTTCTGATCCCACTGGAGCAATCCATCAACGGCGTTCAGAATATGCGTTACATCGTTTCCGATGCAACCAGTGCCGGCGAAGCCACCATTCGAATCTTCTTCGAGCCGGGAACGGATCCCAATATCAACGTGGTGAATGTGCAGAACCGTGTCAACATTGTGATGAACCGGTTGCCTCCCCTGGTTCAACGGGAAGGTATTCTCGTCAGCCAGGTTGTTCCAAGCATGCTGATGTATGTCAATATCTACAGCACGGCTCCGAACACGGATCAGAAATTCCTTTACAATTTTGCCAATGTCAATGTGATGCCTGCGATCAAGCGAATCCAGGGCATCGGGCTTCCCCGTAATCTGGGCAACCGCGCCTATGCGATGCGAATCTGGCTCAAGCTGGATCGTATGCGCGCTTACAAAATATCGTCTGAAGATGTCATGAAAGCGCTGGCAGAACAAAGCGTGATTGGCTCACCGGGCCGACTCGGCCAGGCTACAGGCAAGACTTCGCAATCACAGGAATACGTCTTGACCTACATCGGCCGATACAACAAGCCGGATCAGTATGCCAATATTATTCTCCGAGCTAATCCCGAAGGAGAGATACTTCGACTCAAGGATGTTGCAGATGTTGAACTGGGATCAGAGTTTTTCGACATCTATTCCGATCTCGATGGCCATCCTGCAGCATCCATTATCTTGAAGCAGAGTCCCGGCTCCAATGCTACTGCGGTGATTGAGGAAATCAAAAAAGAACTCGAGCAGATCAAGAAAGAGTCATTTCCTCCCGGAATGGATTACGAGCTTGCTTATGATGTCTCCAAGTTTCTGGACGCCTCCATTGAAAAAGTGCTGCACACGCTTCTGGAAGCATTTGTCCTGGTTTCACTGGTCGTTTATATGTTTCTGGGTGATTTGCGATCAACGCTGATCCCGATCCTGGCAGTTCCCGTCTCCCTCGTGGGAGCATTCTTTTTCATGCAGATGTTCGGGCTTTCCATCAATCTCATCACCTTGTTTGCCCTGGTGCTGGCGATTGGTATTGTCGTGGATAATGCCATCGTGGTCGTCGAAGCAGTTCATGTCAAGATGCATGAAAAGCACCTTTCGCCGTATCGAGCAACCTGGGAAGTTCTCCATGAAGTCAGCGGCGCCATCATTGCTATCACCCTGGTGATGACATCCGTCTTTGTGCCGGTAACCTTTATTCCCGGACCTGTCGGAACATTCTACCGTCAATTCGGAATTACGATGGCAACATCCATCGTTCTTTCGGGTATCGTTGCCCTGACGTTAACTCCAGTTCTCTGCGCGATGATCCTCAAGCCTCTTCATCAATCCAATGGACATTCGAATTCTGAAAGGAAGCGGCGCTCAATCCTTGGTACAGTGATCTTTGCCCTGGGAGGATTACTGGTACTGGGCCTGGTCACCTATCTGGCATATTACTTGTGGGGCAAAGTGGGTTTTATCCTGCTGGCAGTTCCTGTGCTGAGGCGTCCTTTTGATTATGCAGTGGAGAAAATTACCAGTGGATATACCGGGATTCTTCGATGGATCGTAACCAGTCGATTACTGACTGTGTCCTTTGTTGGCAGCTTTATCGCCGGTATCTATGTGGTTGGCTTGATGTTGCCTACCAGTTTTATCCCAGGTGAAGATCAGGGAATTATCTATGCCGTAATCCAGACACCTCCTGGCTCCACTCTGGAATACACCAATGCCAAATCACATGAGTTGCAGAAAGCTGCGAAGGAACTCGACGAAGTCAGCTCCGTCACGTCCCTGGCGGGTTATGAAGTGCTGACGGAAGGACGAGGATCGAATGCCGGTACCTGCATTATCAATCTGAAAAACTGGTCTGAACGCAAACGGACTGCCCGCGAACTGATGGAAGAACTCGAAAAGAAATGCCACGCGATAACCGATGTCAAAATCGAGTTCTTTGAACCTCCAGCAGTGCCAGGCTTCGGAGCTGCAGGAGGCTTCTCCATGCGGCTCCTCGACAAGACCAATTCAACCGATTACAAACAACTTGGCGAGGTAACCGCGAAGTTCATGACAGCGCTGGAAAAACGTCCTGAACTCAGCAATCTGTTTACCTTCTATACTGCCGACTTTCCTCAATACGAATTGATCATCAACAATGATGTTGCCATGCAGAAGGGTGTTTCGATTGGCAAGGCACTGGATAATCTCAACATCCTCATTGGTAGCACCTACGAGCAGGGTTTCATACTCTTTGGGCAGTTCTTCAAAGTGTATGTACAGTCAGCGCCTGAGTTCCGCCGCTTTCCGGAAGATCTGAACAATTTATTCATCAAGAATGATCATGGCGAGATGGTTCCCTACACTTCCTTCCTTTCAGTCAAAAAGAGGCAGGGGCTGAATGAAATCACTCGCTATAACCTCTATCCTTCCGCCTCAATCCAGGGAGCTCCCGCTCATGGGTTCAGTAGCGGGCAGGCCCTGCAAGCCATTCAGGAAGTTGCTGCACAGACCCTGCCGCAAGGATATGGCATCGGCTGGGAAGGTCTTTCCTATGATGAATCGAAAAAGGGAAATGAAGCTCTCTACATCTTCCTCATTGTGATTGCCTTTGTGTATCTCATTCTGGTTGCACAATACGAAAGTTTCATACTGCCATTGGCTGTCATTCTTTCCCTGCCTATCGGGGTTTTTGGCTCATTCTTTTTCCTGGAGTTGCTGGGGTTGGCGAACGACGTCTATGCACAGATTGGCATGGTCATGCTCGTGGGACTTCTCGGAAAGAATGCGATCTTGATTGTGGAATTTGCCGTCCAACGCCACAGGGATGGCTTGAGTTTCAAGGAAGCTGCCATTGAAGGCGGAAAGCTCAGATTCAGACCGATTCAGATGACCTCTTTTGCATTCATTGCTGGACTGGTTCCACTGGTGATTGCCACAGGCGCTGGAGCCATCGGAAACCGTACGATTGGAACCACTGGTGTTGGCGGTATGCTCGTAGGTACGGTCTTTGGGGTTATGGTTATTCCAGGGCTGTATTATCTGTTTGGCGTACTCTCAGGAGGAAAGAAATTCCTTCGAGACGAGGTGGATGAACCACTCAGTGAACTTTTTGAACACAATGCCATAGCTCCGGAGAACAACGACCACTAAATCTGATACGAGCAGCAGTTCTCATTTCCGGCAATGGTTCTTGCAATACTTTGGATACATGAATGGCCAATGTTGCGCACCCGGTGCGTCGTCACAAGGCATCAATTACATGAGAATTTCTGAATAGATTATGCCTTTTCAGTGCTCTCAAACCGGACAAAATGACGATTACCATGATTGTGTGGGTCAGGGAACCTTGAGTTCCTGCTCATGCAATGTGAGAAAGCCTCGATGCCACAGATGGCGTGACCGTGCCAATGCACCGCATGGTTCTTGTGGCGGGTAAACTTGGCAGGATGCTGATGATGTTCTCCAGTTTGAATAACAGACCTGGCAAACACCATAAGTTTGTCACACATGGCAGTATCCTTTTATCATTCTCCATCGTGATGTCATCATGCCAGATTCCCAATCTCCGGCAAGCAGAGACGGGTCCGGAAACGCCTTCGAGTTTTACTGGTAGCAGCAGCAGCGGAGAAAGTTCAGCACAACTCCATGTTGATCAGTTTTTCAACGACCCAATGCTGATTCGATTGATGAATGAAGCCCTGACTAATAACCAGGAACTTAAAATACTGGCTGAAGAGATTGAAATAGCCAACAATGATATCGATGTACGAAGAGGAGCCTACCTCCCTTTTGTTAACATGAAAGCTGGTGCAGGATTCGAAAGGTCGAGCGCATTTACACCGCTGGGTACCGCTGAACGAGAATTGCAATACCAGCCGGGCAGGAATTACCCGGATCCACTCCCCGATTTTCTGCTGGCTGCGAATGTGAGCTGGGAAGTTGACATCTGGCGAAAATTGAGAAATGCCAGAGACGCTGCTACCCTTCGCTACCTCGCCACCAGTGAGGGAAGAAATTACGTCGTTACCCGTCTGGTTGCTGAAGTTGCTGAAAAATATTACGACCTCATGGCTTTGGATAACAAACTGAAAACACTGGAACAGACTATCGAACTGCAAAAGGAAAGCTTGCGCATTGCCAAAGCTAAAAAGGAAGCTGGGAGAGATACCGAACTGGCAGTGCAGCGATTCCAGGCTGAGGTGAATAAGAACCAGAGTGAAACACTCATGGTGAAACAGGAAATCATTGAAGTCGAGAACCGCATCAATTTTCTTGCTGGTCGGTTTCCCCAGCCTGTTGAACGAGCATCTGCAGGATTCCTTGACCTCAAAATACAGGCTGTCAATACTGGTATTCCATCCCAGCTTCTTCAAAATCGTCCCGATATCAGGCAGGCGCAACGTCAACTGGAAGCGGCAGGGCTTGATATAGAAATCGCCAAAGCTGAATTCTATCCCTCTCTCGACATCATTGGAGGCATTGGCTTTCGGGCATTCAATCCAAAATACTTTTTCAATCCAGACGCATTGATTGCCAATACTGCTGGCGAATTGACTTCTCCCCTGATCAACAAGCTGGCCATACAGGCGGAATACCGTAACGCGAATGCCAGGCAGTTGCAGTCGGTTTACAACTATCAGCGAATTATCCTCGATGCCTTCACTGAAGTCATCAACCGCGTATCCATGGCGGATAATTATGGGAAGAGCATTGAAATCAGGAAACAACAGTTGACTGCTCTTGAAGCATCGGTAAACACGGCAACCAACCTTTTTCAGAACGCACGCGCAGAATACAGCGAGGTATTGTTTGCGCAACGTGATCTGCTGGAAGCCAGAATGGTCTTGATTGAAACAAAACGAAAGCAACTCTCAGCCATGGTCAATACCTACCAGGCACTCGGTGGTGGCGTTGCTCAATCCAGTAATGCACAGACACCACCTGCAAGCCAGTAGTTCTTCCCAGGATTCGGACGCACTTTTTCGGATAGCCTTGCTGTGCAGACTTGACTTAGTTTTGCCGGAAACGCGAGGAAGGTTGTTGTTTCGGTATTAACCGAAACAACAATCAATATTCGATACTCTACTACCCAATCACCTCATCCAAAGCCCGCTGCCGTCTTCTTCTTCGTTGCCAGACCACGCTCGCTGCCACCACGCTGCTGCCAATCATCAGAGCCCACGTCGTTGGTTCAGGAACAGCGAAGGTAGCAATCTCAAAAGTGTATCGGTAAAAGGGACTGATGATTTCACCGCCACCCGCTGCTTCGGTGCGTGTGCCACTGATCCGAAAATCGATGTCATAAATACCCGGAGCAGAAAAGGCCATGTTGAAATTGTTCTGGGTGCCGGCAAAGCGGGTAAACGAAGTGATGTTCTGATCAGTCGAAAGCAAGATCGTACCCAGGTTTCCCAGCGCACTGTTGAACGGATCATCATTGCTGTAATAGGAAAACGCACCGGGGTTCGTGATGCCCGCCACCGACATGGTAATCGTGAACTGGTTATTGACCAACACGCCATTAGGCACACTGAACGAGGCGACCCCCATGATCAATCGAGTAACCGGATCACCATTCTGAGGCGTGGCCCGGAACAGTTGGTTAGGCCCCACACCAACAAAAGACCAACTGGTGGGCACCGGTCTAGTGAAAAGATGCTGTGGCCCACCCACCAGGAAAGTCGCTCCGCCTGGCGCGTCAAACACAAAACGTCCCAGTGAACTGCTGAACGCTGCATCATACACCGTCTGGGTCGATTCATCATTGATTTGCACAATCCAGAACGGATTGTTGACGTTCGTGTTGTTGAACCCGAGTTCCAGAAACGAAATCTGGCCCTGGGCAATAACGTCTTGTGCCTGAAGACAAACCGTCGAAAAGCAGGCCAGAAGCAGTGAGGCAATATATTTCATGATGTTCGCAAGATAGAATAAGTGCCAGACCCTTAGACGTTTCCAGTGTAGCCAAAGTTCCCCCAGGCTACAAGAATAACAGTGGTGTTCTCCCTCTTCCCCATGGGGAGAGGGGCTGGGGGTGAGGGATTATTAATGGTGTTTAACCCGATTGTTTGAACAAAAGGGTTGAATACAAGATGAACCCCCTCATCCTTAACCCTTCTCCCCAACGGGGAGAAGGGAACCAAATACTCTCCCGGAATCATCATGCGTTCTTCTCTCCGCATTGGTAATGGCTGTGGCTTCTGGGGCGACAACGTCGATGCCCCCATCGAACTCGCTCGCGATGGCAAGCTCGATTACCTCACACTCGAATACCTCGCTGAATTGACCATGTCGATTCTGGCCCTACTCAAGCAGCGCGATCCGCAATTCGGCTACGCTCACGATTTCCTCGGCGTGCTTAAACGCCTGGTGCCTCACCTGCAACAACAGCCACCATTGAAAGTCATCACTAATGCAGGCGGCATGAATCCGCTGGCATGTGGCCAACAGGCTCGCACCATTCTCGACCAGTCTGAACTCAAAAGTTACAAAGTCGGTGTGGTCACTGGCGACGATCTGCTGCCTCGACTCGATGAACTGCAAGCTGCCGGGCATCCGCTCATTAATCTCGATACCGGTGAACCGCTTGAAAAGATTCGTTCCAAGATCGTTTCCGCTAATGCCTACATGGGTTCACAGCCCATAGTCGAAGCATTGCAGCGTGGTGCCAACGTCGTCGTCACCGGTCGTGTGGCCGATGCCTGCTTGACCGTCGGCCCGGCTATTCACGAGTTCGGCTGGAAATGGGACGACTGGGCCAAGCTCTCCTCCGCCACGGTAGCAGGACACTTGATTGAATGCGGAGCCCAGGCGACCGGCGGCTTGTGGGAACACTGGAACACGACGCCCGACTTCGCCAATGTAGGCTATCCCATTGCAGAGTTCGCTCCCAGCGGCGATTTCATCATCACCAAGCCGGAACGCACCGGCGGAGTTGTCAACCTGCAAACCGTGGCGGGCCAGTTGCTTTATGAAGTCAACAATCCTGCTGCCTATTACACTCCCGATGTCGTTTCCGATTTCACCAGCATTGCACTGAAAGACCTGGGCCAAAACCGTGTTGAGGTTACCAAGGCTCAAGGCAAACCTGCACCCGACAAGCTCAAAGTCTCCATCGCCTACCGCGATGGTTTCATGAGCAGTGGCACCCTGGCCATTTACGGTGGCAATGCTCCCGAGAAAGCACGCCAGGCTGGGCAGGTGATTCTTGATCGCCTCAAACGGGCTGGCTTCACCTATGCCCGTACCAATATTGAAACCATCGGTGCCGGTGCTGTCGTGCCGCTCGGCAATGACAAGAGCCAGGCTACAGAAGTGATGCTCCGTGTGGCAGTGCACGATCCGAACAAGGCTGCGGTCGAACGCTTCACCAAGGAATTCGCCCCGCTGGTGACCGCTGGCCCGCCCGGTACCACCGGTTATACCACCGGCCGACCCGCCGTCCGCGAAGTCTTCGCCTACTGGCCCGCTCTAATTGAGCGGTCAGTGGTGAAGCCACAGGTGGATATACTTTAGGAGTATGAGGAATAACTTCTCCCCTCTCCCCACGGGGAGAGGGGGCCAGGGTGAGGGGTTGATAATCGTATTCAACCCGATTGTGTAAGAACAATCTGGTTTAACATGGAGAAGAAACCCTCATCCCTAACCATTCTCCCCAAGGGGGAGAAGGGAACCAAACAGTACAGAGACTACCATGCAAACCATCCCCCTTCACGACATCGCACACAGCCGCTCTGGCGACAAGGGCAACCATGCCAACGTTGCTATCCTCGCGTACACTGCCGCAGGCTACGACTGGATCAAACAGCATGTGACGACGAATGCGATTGAGCAGTTCTTCGCTTCACTCGGCTCCAGCAAAGTGGAACGTTTCGAGGCGGCCAATGTGAACGCACTCAACTTCATGCTCTACGATGCCCTGGGTGGAGGTGCCAGTCGTTCCCTCCGCATTGATACTCAGGGTAAAGCCCTGGGCCAGGCCGTGCTCCAAATGCGTATTCCCAAACCCGACAACCTCGATGCCATGACCTATTCAAAACAGTGAGATACTTATGTCCTCTTCCGTCATCCTCATCAATCATCAGCCTCATGCCACGATCATTGCCATCAATCGTCCCGAACGGCGTAATGCCCTCAACCGCGAACTGGTAACCGCATTGACCAATGCATTCCAGGCCGCGTTGACCGATCAGAGCCGCTGCCTGATTCTGACTGGTACCGAAAAAGCCTTCTGTGCAGGCATGGATCTGGCCGAGCTATCCGAAACACTCGATAAACCCGATGAAGCCCAGCGGGTCCATGAAGATGCAGGCAGGCTTTCGAACCTGTTCGAATTGATCTATTCCCACCCCAAGCCGACGATTGCTGCCGTGAACGGTGCTGCTGTAGCAGGTGGTGCCGGGCTTGTCTCCGTCTGCGATCTGGCGATAGCCGACCCCGGTGCCAAACTGGGCTATCCCGAAGTAAAACGTGGACTGGTCGCTGCCATGGTAATGCCCCATCTGCTCCGTCTGGTCGGAGAGCGGGCCGCCCGCGACCTGCTCCTCACCGGCCGACTCGTTGATGCCAGCGAAGCCTTCCGTATGGGCTTTATCAACGAAGTGGTGGATGCCAACCTCACTGCCAATGATGAAGCACTGGGCATCAAGCCGGCAACCTCAGCTCTCGACCGTGCATTAGCCATTGCCAAAGAACTGGGCGAAAGCTCTCCCAATGCGTTAACCATCACCAAAAGACTGCTTGCCGAATGCCGTGCCGGTGCCGCTGCCAACTCCGGCCTGGCCCGCGAAAGTGCCGATGCCCGGCTGCACATTGAAGCCAAATCAGGCCTCAAAGCGTTTCTGGATAAGAAACCTGTGCCTTGGGTGAAGCCGTAATCCCTGCTCGTTTCACCCAACTTCCAAAATCCATGATTGACAAGCCTCACCCGCTCGCGTAGTCTCTGCCTGAAGAGCATTACCCAACCAGCAGGAAAGAACGTCGATGAACAGTGGAAATATGCGGCTTTTTATTGCGTGCTTCATTGCACTCATTGCCACGTCGTTTGGTTTCATCATTCGTGCCCTGACGATGGATACCTGGGCAGCCGAATTTGGCTTCAGCGAAACACAGAAAGGTGAAATCTTCGGCGTTGGCCTCTGGCCCTTCGCGATCAGTATCGTTCTCTTCAGCCTGATCATCGACAAAATCGGTTATGGAAAGGCAATGTTCTTTGCCTTCATCTGTCACCTTGGTTCCATTGCCCTCACCATCTACGCTTACAAATTCAAGCCTGCCGCCGGCTTGCCTGCCGCTGAAGCAGATCAGATGCGGCAATCAGCCTACTGGATTCTTTACTTTGCCAACTTTATTGTCGCCTTGGCCAATGGCACCGTGGAAGCAGTGATCAATCCCGTTGTAGCCACCATGTTCTCTCGCGATAAAACCAAATGGCTCAACATCCTGCACGCAGGTTGGCCCGGCGGACTGGTCCTTGCCGGCTTGCTAGTCATCGGCATGAAAAACTACGCTCCTGAGCTTCAGCTCATTCCCGATGCTCCCGTCTGGTGTACGCGAGTGCTATTGCTGGCTATTCCTGTCGTTCTGTACGGCTTATTGATGCTGGGCTGCAAATTCCCCGTTAATGAGCGTGTTGCAGCGGGAGTTTCCTACCGCGATATGCTCAAGGAAGTCGGCTTCCTGGGCGCTCTGGTGGTTACCTCACTGATCGTTTTCGAAGTGACCCGCGTTCTCGAAGGCATGGATGCAGTCAAGTTGTTCGGCGGTGCTGAGTGGAGCAAGGTGGTCTATACGCTTGAGTTAGGCAAATTCCAGTTCCCCATTGAAATGAAACTCGCTGTCAAGCTCGGCATCATTCTCGGCATCAGCCTGCTCTTCGGTCTGTGGGTACTTTCCCTGGGCCGTTTCATGTTCTTCTTCCTCATGCTAATCATGATTCCGCTGGCTATCACCGAACTGGGTACCGACACCTGGATCACCAGCCTGATGGAACCTGAAATGGCAGCCCTCGGCATCAGCATGGGTGTAGGCAAACTCGATCCGGCCTGGGTGCTCATATATACCTCAGCCATCATGATGATCCTGCGACTCTTCTTCGCAGGCCCCATCGTGCACAAGCTCACTCCGCTGGGTCTGCTCGCAGTCAGTGCCTTGATTGCCGCTGTTGGCCTGATGGCACTCTCCAAATCGACAGGCATCATGATTCTGGTGGCTGCGACCCTCTATGGTTTTGGCAAGACTTTCTTCTGGCCAACCATGCTGGGCGTGGTCTCGGAACAGTTTCCCAAGGGTGGTGCCCTCACGCTCAACATGATGGGTGGCGTGGGTATGCTTGGAGTCGGTGTGCTCGGTGCTGCCTTGCTCGGTAACATCCAGGATCAGAACATTGATTCCACACTCAAGAAAGAACACACCGCACTGCACGACAAGGTGATGGGACAGACCAAGGCGAGTCTGTTTGGCCCATATCAGCCCATCGATAATGACAAGCTGGCCAAACTCTCGGACGATGACAAAAAGACGGTCAAGGATATTCAGGATGGCTCCAAGAAGAGCGCTCTCTTCTCGCTCACTGATATTTCCGTCGTCGTCTTCCCGATCTTCATGCTCGTCTGCTACCTCATCCTGATCCTCTACTTCAAGGGCAGGGGAGGCTACAAGGCAGAACTGCTCCCCACCGGTCAACCCGCCGGCGGCTTCCACTAAAAAATCCTCTTCCCCATTTAGCCCCCGACTCTTCAAGTCGGGGGCGGGTGCGTGCGGTGATGATTGTCAACTACGATATTCCCTTGCAATAACATTACACCTTCGCGCGGTCACGCCCCCGGCCCGAAGGGCCGAGGGCCAAATAGCATCGGAAATTCCACCGCAAATACCAATGCAATCACAACGCAAAATTCTAAAATGCGAGTATGCCATCAGGTCGTTCACTTACATTTCTCGGTACAGGTACGTCAACCGGTGTTCCTGTTCTCGGTTGCGATTGCAAGGTGTGTACCTCCACCAACCCATGCAACCATCGTTATCGCAGCAGCGTGCTACTGAATGTACCGCAAGGCAGAATCCTCATCGATACACCGCCTGAACTGCGTCTGTCGCTGCTGCGTGAGAAAGTGCCTTTCGTTCACGCTATCCTGCTCACCCATTTCCACGTCGACCATCTCTATGGCCTGGATGATGTCAGGCTGTTTCCCCGTCATCTGGAAAGACCGCTGCAGGTTTACTGCAATGAGGAAACTGAAGCGGTAGTCCGCAAGGTCTTCGCCTATGCCTTTGCCGACGGCGTGGAGCATCTGCCTCGAGGTATGTTGCCGCAGATTCAGTTTATTCGAGTTGAACCGGGCGTTCCGTTTGAAGTGCTGGGCGAAAAAATCACACCGGTATACCTGGAGCATGGAAGGTTCAATGTGCTCGGCTACCGCATCCACAACCTCGCCTATTGCACGGATGTCAGCAGAATACCCAACAACAGCAAAGATCTACTCACCGGGCTGGATACGCTGATTCTAGATTCACTACGGCGTCGGCATCATCCCGCCCATCTTTCGCTGGAACAGGCAATTGATACGGTGCGGGAACTGCAACCGAGCAAGGCTTATTTCACGCACATCAGCCATGAAATGGATCATGCCGAAATCAGCAACGAATTGCCAGAGCATATTAAGTTGGCATACGACGGGTTAAAAGTGGATTTCTAAAGATGGCTACTCACGCGATCATCATGGCAGGTGGAGGCGGAACGCGGTTCTGGCCACGCAGTCGGGCTGCCAGACCCAAGCAGTTTTTGAAACTGACTGGCGACCGTTCGCTCATTCAAATTGCCTTTGACCGGATAGAAGCGATAGCCAGGCCGGAACATCGCTGGGTCGTCACGGGCAGCAGCATGGCAAGCCTGGTGCATGAACAGTTGCCTGACTTGCTGCCAGATCGCTTGGTGCCTGAACCGATGGGGCGCGATACCGCAGCCTGCATCGGCGTGGCTGCTGCACTCGTTGCCCAGGCCGATCCTGATGCGGTCATGGTGGTAACCCCGGCAGATCATGTCATTGAGCCGATTGCATTGTTTCAAAAGGTAGTCTCTGCAGCGGTGGAACTCACCCAGGAACATCCACAGGCATTGGTAACATTCGGTATTCCGCCAACCTATGCCGCAACAGGCTTTGGCTACATCGAACGAGGAGAAAAGTTGCCAGGCCGCAGCGGCGTCGAAGCTTTTCGCATCAAGGCATTCAAGGAAAAACCCGATGCGGTAACAGCACAGCAGTATATCAATGCGGGTTGTTTTTACTGGAATTCCGGCATCTTTGTCTGGCGTGCTGCCACGATTCTGGCTGAACTGAAGCGGCTGCATCCCACCTTGCATGATGCGGTACAGCGAATCGCAGCAGCCTGGCCCACGCCCGATCGGCTGGAAGTCTTTCGCAGGGAATTTGAACCGCTCAAACGCATCAGCATTGATTATGCCGTAATGGAACATTGCCAGCAGGGTCTGGTGCTACCTGCCCCATTCAGTTGGGATGATGTAGGAAGCTGGCAGGCCCTGGAACGACACTTCCCGCAGGATGAACTTCACAACACGGTCATCGGCGCTGAGCATATCAAGCTCGATACCAGTCGATGCATTGTGATGGGTGACCACACTACCGGCCAGATCATCGCCACGGTGGGTGTGGAGGATTTACTGATCGTTCGCGAAGGCCCCTACACGCTGATTGCCCGTCGCGATGATGAAGCGGGCATCAAAAAACTGGTCGAGCATCTCAAGGAGAAAAAACGGGAAGATTTGCTTTAAAGACAAGTGCTCGGTGCTGAGTGCTCCGTTCTCAGTGAGAATAGGATATTTTGACATTTCCTAATGAATTAGCCACTAAGTTGAGCACTGAGCACCCAGCACTGAGCACTTTGTATTCTCTGGCCTTTCACCCCTGTTTCCCTACATTATTAGTTCGTTAGTTAGACAATATTAGCAGAAGCCGCGCCGTGGCGCGGCATTTTTGTCGGAGTAGTCAGCAATGGCGAGCGAAGTCCTTGAGACACCTGCAAGCACCGAGCCTGAGAAGCCCAAGCCGCTCACCCAGGAAGTTACCATTCAGGATGCCGGCCCCTGCCTGAAGCATGTCAAGGTAGTGGTGGCTGCCAACGACATCAGCGAGCGCGTTCAAAGCAAATTCAAGGAAATGATGCCAGAAGTGCACACCCCCGGCTTCCGCCCAGGCAAGGCCCCTCGCAAGCTGGTCGAAAAGCAGTTCCACAAGGAAGTGACAGATCAGCTCAAAGGCGAACTGCTGCTCCAGAGCCTGGAACAACTGGCTGATGATTACAAGCTCAACCCCATTTCTCAGCCTCAGATTGATCCGTTCAAGGTCGATATGCCCAAAGACGGGGCACTCACCTATGAATTTGATGTCGAAGTCGCACCGGAGTTCGATCTGCCCGATTACAAGGGGCTGAAGATCAAGCGGCCAACCCGAACCTTCACTGATGCTGACATTGCCGACGCCCAGACCAAGTTCCTGCGTCGCTTTGCTACCACCGAAGACAAAGATGGCCCTGCTGCTATGGATGACATTGTCGTCGCTGATGTCGTAGTGAAAGACGGCGACAACCAGCTTTCCACCTTCGAAAACCTGCAGCTGCGAGTCGATCCTCAGTTGGCCTTCAAGGATGGCATCGCTGAGCAGTTTGGCAAGAGCATCGTAGGCGCCAAGCCAGGCGATGAGAAAATCGCTGACATCACTCTTTCCAACGCACTGGCTGATGAAAACCTGCGTGGCAAGAAGGTGAAAGGCCATTTCAGCATCAAGAGCGTTTCCAAAGTCGTGATGCCTGAACTGAGCGAAGCATTCCTCAGCGAACTGGGTGTAGACAACGCCGATGGACTGAAGGAAAAGATCAAGGAAGCACTCGAACGCCAGTTGCAGTATGAACAGCGCCAGCAGGCCCGCAGCCAGGTGCTCGAAATCCTGGCTGGTTCCGCCACCTGGGATCTTCCCCTTGATCTGCTCCGCCGTCAGGCTTCCAAGACCCTCAATCGCCGCGTCATGGAAATGCGTAGCTCAGGCTTCTCGGAACCAGAAATTCGCAGCCAGCTGGCACTCCTTCAGCAGGATGCGATGGCCACCACAGCTCGTGGCTTGAAAGAATACTTCGTTCTGCAGAAGATTTCCGAAGTTGAGAAGATTGATGTTGAAGATGATGACATCACGCAGGAAATCGAAACCATGGCTGAGGCCAGTGATGAATCGCCTCGCAAGGTGCGTGCCCGCATTGAACGTGAGAACATGATGGAAGCCCTCATGACTCAAGTTCTCGAACGCAAGACCCTCGACTTCGTCCTCTCCAGTGCGGTCTATGAAGATGTTCCCCTGGATGCCAAGCCCATGGCGAATGTTGCCTCCATCGAAGGCAGTGCATCAGGCAGCGAGGAAGAAGTGCTTCCTGCTCTGGAAACCGCTGAAACCGAGAAAGAAAAAGAGTAAACACACTCTACTATTCAGAAACCCACGGACTGCTGTCTGTGGGTTTCTTCGTTTTACTTTCGAATATTGGGAAACCGAACCGAATAATCTTCAATCGGGCACTGAACCACTACCCTGCGTCGTTCCCGCCAGACCACAAACGTGGCTGGTTTGCCGATGGGCAAACTGCTGATCATGTTAATACAGTGGTTTTCATTGCGAATAACCTGCTGATTCACCTCCAGAATAACATCACCTCGCTGCAACCCGGCATTACCAGCCGGGCCATCGCGGCGGACATCTTCAATCAAGGCTCCCCAGCCTCGGTCGAGTCCCAACTTCAGTGCCTCAAAGGGTTCCAGTGAAACCGCCAGTTGTACGCCAATGTAACCTCGTGATACAAAGCCCTTGTCAATCAATTGCTCTGCAGCCTTCTTGAAATAATTGATGGGAATGCTGAAGGAAATACCATTGCTGCCACCACTGGGCGATGCAATAGCGGTGTTGATGCCGACCACTTCGCCCTTGAGATTGATCAATGGCCCGCCACTGGAACCGGGGTTGATCGCTGCATCGCTTTGAATGAAATCCTTGATGTGAATCTCGGAACCCAGGCTGACCTGTCCACGCCCCAAAGCACTGACGATGCCATGCGTAAGAGATTGGCTGAGACCGAATGGCGAACCGATGGCCAGTATCCATTGCCCCTGTTGTAACTCATCGCTGTTCCCAATAGCTGCAGAAGCAAGGTTATCATTGGTATCAAGATGCAGCACAGCAATATCTGCAGCAGGGTACGTCCAGACCTTTTTGGGTTTGATCAGCTTGCCATCCGCCAGTTGCAGAATGATATTCTCAGGTTGCGAATACTCGACAATATGGTTGTTGGTAAAGACATAGTAGCCTGGCCGGTTATCGAGTTTGACAATGACGCCCGATCCTGAATCTTCCAGTTGCTTCTTGACGCTTTGGACAGTTTGTGTTTTACGCGCTTCGATGGAAACCACCGATGGAGCCAGCTTCCTGGCAACCAATTGGAAACGTTCGCTGAGTGCTACCACATCGGTGACAACCGGTGGCGATTGGGCAATACTCCACGAACTGGAGATGCAGAAGACTGCGGTGATTATCAGCAGGCGAATCATGGCAATACTCCGCAGACAAAAGTAACCTGACAGCCCATGCAAAAAGTCATGCGTTCGGGTGCCACGGTTTGCGTGTACTCACGCTAACCGTGCAATTCACCGCAGAGTAACTATTGTGGGCTTACCTGGATGCCATTGTACCTGTTCAAGCCGTCTGACTCAGGATCAGTTGCAGCAGAATCGTGGAAAATGCAGATATAAAAGACTGCAAGCCGGTCGAAACCGACCGGCTTGCCCAGGTGTTACAGTTTGTCAGTTAGTCATGTTCCAGCGCAGCCAGATCGAGCTTGCTGGGTTCGTCGTGGTAACGACGGGCAGAATCGTAGACATTTTCCCAGTTACCACGTCGATTGTCATGGAAATCAGCTGGGTTCCTTTCGAGTTCCCGCTGACAGGGCATGCAATACACACTGTAAGGCAGTGCATTCAGCCGTGCCACTACGATTTTCTTCGAGCAATGCTCGCAGATACCGTAGGTCCCGTGTTTAAGCTTGGAAATCGCCTTCTCGATGAGCGTCAGCTCACGAGATTCGATCTCCGCAAGGGAGCTGTTCACTTCCTCAGCGCCGCTGTCAAACGCAGCGTCGGCTTCATCGCCCGTTGAATCGCCTATATTCAAATCGGCCAAATCCCGTGCCAGGATGGCGCGGAGAGAATCTCGACGTTCAACCAGGCGCTGATGAAGCTTCAGTAAAGCATCATTTCGTGCCATAGTTGTTCTCCTCAAGGTGATAGACCAGTTGTTGAGACATTATTCGCCAAACCAGCGAGAACGTTTCAACTAAAAGGTGAATTGACAGGAGCAAGGATCATGCCATTCACTGGAGAATTGTTGTTCTGCTGGTCAGTTTTTGGATATACTGCCGCAGGATTCGTTTCTTCTTGTCTCACACTAAATGCGCGACAGGGAGAAACTTGCAAGCCTTGTATCACAATCAGGCAATCCTTTGCCAATTTGGCACATCATTCTGGTGCAGTGCGGTTCGTTAAGCTGTAACTTAGCGTTGTGTTGTTGTCCAACCCTAGCGCACTTTACAGGCTCATGCTGTGAGAAATGCCATATTTCAATGAAATACCATGGCAACGAAATCACTTCCACTGCCACGAGTGGTACCATTAACACCATAGACGATGGGAATTTGAATTAGTTCAGCATAATCGTAAAAATCATGATTGCTTAACTATTGCATGGAGCAATGAATCGACTTCTCCCATAGGAAATCCCGCAAGACGTGTGCCACGGTTTGCGTGCACGCTAACCGTGCCAATTCATTACATATAAACGTTTGCGGGCTGAATGAGTCATCGTTTATCCGCAATCCGGTACAAATGGCTTCTCGTGCGAAGTATCAAACTGTTATCAACAATAGCAGGTGAGGCATTGCCACCGGTTTCCAGCTTATTTTCCGCTAATAAGCGGTATTCCTTGCCCGGAGCCAGCACCAGTGTGTTGCCTTCCTGATTCATGAAAAACAGCTTTCCATCTCCATAGACCGGCGAGGCCCAGAAGTTACCTGCATGCCGTTTCTGCCAGAGTTCCTTGCCATTGCTGGCATCGAGACAGGTTACAATACCTGCATCGCTGATCATGTAAATGAAGCCATCGATTAAAATCGGAGAACTACGCTTGGGAACCGTTTTAGTATTGGTCCATGTCGGCTTACGTTCTGCAGAACCAGTATCAGGCACAGCAATCAGATTGCTGGGGCCATCACCTGTAGTGAAATAAAAGTGTCCCAGGCCATGCAGTACCCTGGCAGACGCATTCATGCCACCATGCCGTACATGCCAGAGTTCTTCACCCGTTTTCGGGTTATAGGCCATGCTGGCCACTGCTCCTGGGCTGATCATCTGCACAACCCCGTTGATCTTGAACAATCCCGGTGTGCTGTAGGCCTTCTTGTTGTCGCCGTTACTGGTCTTGTAGTCCGTGCTGCGCTCTTTCTTCCAGACGGTTTTGCCGTCAGTTTTACTGATTGCAGCAAGATACTGCTGATCCACACCATCAAAACTCAATAGCAGCAGGTCTTCAAATAAGACGACCGAAGAGCCTGGACCGCGAAAGTGATCGCAGGGAAAGTCGCGACGTTCCCAAACCTTGGCGCCATTAACAGTATCCAGGCAGGCTGTGCCATATGAACCAAAGTGGACATACACCCGACCCGGTTCGATGGCTGGCGAACAGGAGGCATAGCTGTTCGTCGCATGGCAGAACTCAGGCTTCTCCACATCAAACACCTTGATGTTGTGAAGAATAGAACCTGATTGAAGATCAACGCACACGGCATATAGTTGCTTGCCATCTTCCGGAGCGGTGGTCAGCCAGATTTGATTGTTTAGAACTACCGGTGAAGACCAGCCTTTGCCATGAATGGCCGTCTTCCATCGGATGTTCTCTTTCTCACTCCAGGTTTGTGGAAGCGTGGTACCTGGTGCAGCGTGGCCAGTTCCATGGTTGCCACGATATTCAGTCCAATGGTCACCCGCTGTGAGGGCAACTGTCACGATGCATAAGAGGATGAGTACCAGACCGTTACGCATGTTAACCTTCAGGAACAGCTGAGGAACCGGATGCAGAGTGAGATGATGGTATAAGCTTGCGGGCAAACACTGTGAGAAGGGCGATTAACGCGAGGCCTGCCAGTGTACCCCACCAGCGCCGCTGCTGAACCTCTTCATGGGTACGGCCTGCAGCTTGCTCTGTCATTTGAGATTCGATGGTAAAGGCAACTTCGGTACGATGTCCACCCCCGGCATGAACCTGCAGAACATATTTTCCTGGATCAGGTGCGGGCATGGTGCACAGTCCACGATCATCCGTCTTCGATTCGCGGATAACTATGTCGTTCTGCAGGATTCGCACGTTTGCCAAATCAGCTGGAGTATCATTATCGAACCAGGCTTCGATCTGCAACTGGTTCCCTTGCCGCTCTACTTTAGCGCAAAGATCGTGAAGAACAAAAGTAAGCAATAGAAGAAATACCATCATGACATGGTACAAAGTACGACGGAAGATTTGAAACTAAATCAATTCAGAGACGGGATTTCCTTCTACCAGATACTGTGGCCTGCCGGTTGGATCATTGATGGTGGTCTTGGTGGTATCGATTCCCAGCACATGATAGAGCGTGGCTACAATGTCCGCGAAATGTACCGGTCGATCCTTGGCATATTCTCCCAAACGATTCGTGGAGCCGATCACCTGTCCGGTTTTCAGTCCTCCACCAGCCAGCAATGCGCAACTGACCTGTGACCAATGATCGCGGCCTGCTTCCTTATTGATGCGGGGAGTGCGGCCAAATTCGCCCCAGACAGCGATACAGACATCGTTCAGCATGCCCCGCTGTTCCAGATCTTCTATCAATGCGGAAAGGCATTGATCCAGCTTGGCACCATGATCTCGTACCAATTGGAAGTTCTGGCCATGGCTGTCCCATCGACCATAGCTAAGAGTAACTACACGCACACCAGCTTCGATCAGACGGCGGGCAATCAGAAATTGTTCGTTGCAGGTTGGGGCGCCATCGTACTGGAACTGATAGGGCTTACCATCACCATAGCGATCACGTATTCGTGGATCTTCCTTCGACAAATCAAGGGCATCCACCAGTCGGCTGGAGGTGAGCACATCAAAAGCACGCTGGCTGGCGTGGTCAGCGCCTGCCAGGATGCCTGAAGCATCAATTTCCTTGCGCAGTCCGTCAAAACTGCTGCATAGCTTGCGACGGTCATTCAGTTGTTCGAGGGAAACGCCTTTGAGAGTCATATTGGCCATGCCCGGGCCATCTGGCTTGAACGGGGCATAGGTTGGCCCCAGAAAGCCATACGCACCCGGGTCTGACCATGGGGTATGCTGCGTGCGTGCTGCCAGTCCCACGAAACTCGGTACCGCAGGGTCAACCGGTCCCAGCAGCCTGGCTGACGCTGCCCCGATGCTGGGCCGGCCACCCAGAGCAGTCAAGGCACTCGGGCCATTGCTCGGCCAACCGGTAAAACACTGATGCGATGCATGTTCATCACGCAAGCCCACCACAGAACGAATCACTGCACAATGATTCATCTTCCGGGCCAGCCGAGGAAACACCTCACAGATTTCGATGCCCGAAACATTGGTTTTGATGGGCTTCATTTCCCCCCGAATTTCGGAAGGTGCATCCATCTTCAGATCAAAAAGGTCCTGATGAGGCGGCCCACCACCAAGAAAGACGTTGATGACTGCTTTGTGTCGGGTGGCCTTGTTATTGGCATTGGCCTCATTCTGCATCAGGGTGGAAAGGTTCAGCCCACCTGCCAATACACCTAATCCGCCAATTTTCAGGAAGTTGCGTCGAGTAACACCATCGCAAAGCGTGGAGGAGGATCGACCAAAGAGGGTGAGCATGGAGTTGTCTCCGCGTCAGGCAGTCAGGTAGGCAGTTAAGTGCAGCAGGGTCCGTAGGAGCTGGACCGGTCAGCAGAACACCTAATTCATTGTCGTCTTTAAGGATAGCCGAACTGCGATGAATTGCAAGTGAGAACTCAGTTCAGACCCGGCTTCTAGACATTAAGCCTTTTAGAACCCTTCCAGGTGTTTCAAATGAAACAAGGCGAAGCAGAGCTTCGCCTTGTTACATGGATAATGGGGATGGCGGGTAGCTTATCTCTTCGTCTCGAGTGCGGTTTCTGCAATTCTCACTACACTATCTACCATAAAATCAATCTCTCGCGTATCCGGCACACCCGTCCAGACTTTTCTGATCTCACCACGATGATCTACCAGGATCATGGTTGGGACAGTATTGATATTCAATGCTTTGGTTACCAGGGTCCCGTCAGGCAGTTTATTCTTGAATGATCTTCGATTCTGTTTGTAGGCTGCCAACCCTTTGGCAATGACCTGCTCATTGGTATCGGTATTAACGCCAACCATAACGAAGGGGCGACCATTGTGCCGTGTGATGAGTGAATTATCGTAGAAAAACATACTCACACAATCAGGTGAATGATACCCCCAGAAGCTGATCAGCACGACTTTGCCGTCATTTTCTGAAAGTTTCATGCTCCTTCCATCGAGGTCTTCACCCACAATATCAACCATCTTGCTGCCAGCCTTCAGTAGTGAGCTGTTCGAAGTGGTATTGAGCGCACCCGGTGAGGGAGGATTTGATGCCGGTGCTGAACCAGTTCCTGTTCCGTTCGAATTCACATTGAATGAGCCGCCACCTGGTTGATTCGTGTTACGATTAGCAGGTGCCTGGCGTGAGTTATTATTCTTAGCTGGAATATTTCGGTTAACAGCAGGCTTCCAGTTTGATCCAGCATTCTCCACTGATGGTCGCTGGGTTGCTGGTTGTCCAGAACTATTGCTCGAAGGAGCAGTGCCAGGAGGAACCTGATTATTGGAAGTACCTCCAGAAGTAACTGGTAATGGTTGCCCACCTCCCAGAGTTGGCCGGTTGGCAGGAGAAGTGTTCGTGCCGATTCCAGGAGCATTGGTGTTGTTAGTGTTCGATCCGGGTACTGGACTGCTGCCAGTGGTAGGGTCATCGTAGTTGGCACTTCGTCCCAACGCACCTGTTCCAACGTTCGAATTACCGGTGTTGTTTCCGGGATTATTTTCTGGAGGCTTCGACGCCAGTTTGTCCTGTGATGAATCAGAAGTACCAGAATTGGAAGTCGTTGGAATGCCTGGTGGTGGATCATTGTTACCTGGTATTCCCGGAGGTGTATCGGTTGATGGCTTCTGAGCAGTTTCAGGATCAGCTTGAGGTTTTTCCTCCTTATCATTCTTGTTATTACCAAGAGTGATGCGTCCGAAACTATTGCCGGATCCTACATCTGTTCCGGGTTTGGGATTCTGATTATTAGCAGCATTCCTGTGAGCCTTTTCAATATCTGTCTGCATGCGCTTGATGATGTCCTCAGCCTTGTAACTGATCTCTTCTTTGCGCTCTGCACTTACACCAGAGAATAGTGCTACCAACCCCCAAATGCCGCCTACAAGAATGAGCAACGAAGCAGCAATGACAATCCACTTCGTCATATCGCTCTTGCTCTGTTTCTTTTTGAACTTCTTGCTTCGTGGCAACTTCTTGGTAATCCGCTTGGTTGAAGCGGTGTCATGAACCCTGACGTCGGCAGTCGTGTTGGCAAAAGAACCCGTTGTCGGCTGTTCAATCGGAGCAGTGCTGATGTCATTCAGTATGGTCACATCGGTTATCAGGCTTGCCGTTGGATTGGTCAGACTTCGAAGTGCAGAGATGACTTCATCCGGCGTTGAAAACCGTTGTGAAGGCTGTTTTGCAAGCATCCGGGTGACAATCTCAGACAGGGCAACGGGGATTTCGGGCCTGATGTGATGAACCGGGGTAGGCATCTGCAACTGATGCTGCACCAGTTTCTGCGCAGGTGTGCCATGGACTGGTGATTGACCTGTCAGAAGTACATGGGCTGTTGCACCCAGACTGTAAATATCTGCACGAATGTCGATCGCAGCATTGGCGATAGCTTGTTCGGGCGAAACAAAATCAATTGACCCCTGCACATCCTTGCCTTCCGACAGGTCTGCTGTCAGGTTATCGTCCCTCTTCTCTAACGATCTTGCCAATCCAAAGTCGAGAATCTTGACTTGCCCGGATTTTTCCAGGAGCAGATTGGCAGGCTTGATATCGCGATGTACAAAACTACGCTCGTGGGCATGCTGCAAGCCGCGACAAACCTGAATCAGAATATTGCAGACAGCTTTCCAGGGAAGGAACCCTTTTTTCTCCACCAGTTTCTGCAGATTGGTGCCATCCACATATTCCATGACCAGGTAATGGCAGCCTTCGTGCTCATTCACATCATGTGCTTTGACAATATTGACGTGGTCCAATGTCGCTACAGAACGTGCTTCACGATAGAATCGCTCAACCGCCAGCTGATCCTTGAGTCGATCTTCGGGGAGGATTTTGATCGCAACCCGTCGTCCCATTTTCTTGTGTTCGGCCAGGTAAACAATACCCATGCCACCCACACCCAGTTTGCTTTGAATGTGATAGGGGCCTATGGTCAAGCCTTTGTACTTTCCGGCTTTGAGGAACTTGGCCTGAAATTCCGTGAGAAGCTTGCTGCGTACGAAGAACTGGCACAGTCGCGCGGTATCATCCGTATCGCCTGAGTAATTCATCAAGGCGTCGTCGAGTTCTTTCTGCGTCAGCAATTCACTCTTTTTCAGACTTTCAAGGAATGAATTAGCGGTGTCAGTTGGCATAGCGACCTCCTGTGGAAGGATAGGTCAGTCATCAAGTTAAGGCAAATACTGTAACCTGAGAAAATAAAAAAACATTACCCTCTCTTCGAATATCATTTTTGATGTGATTACTCGACTGATATGCTGATCAATAGTAGTTCTTCCAGGTAATTGGTCATAAGCCACGCTGTCGCGAGACATGGAGCAATTGAAAATGCCACAAGCGGTATCTCCAGCCCTGCATGCTCTCCTTCATGGCATTATAGACTATGCTGGTATGTTCCCTCCAGCACATTTATCCTGTTTTGCTGCGATTGAGAAGTTTCAGCAGTATTTACAACATGAACATGCCTGGATGCTTCGATGGTTTGTAATCAATTCTACTGACATGAATAAAGTATCGGCAGAGTTGAAGTCGCATTTGTCGGTGTTGGCTGAAGACGATGTTCAAGGCGTCGCTGCAGTCGAAACGAGACGGATACTTGCCGTTGATAAACCAGTCTATTGTGAAGTGCCACTCAATGATTTAGCTAAGGTAAAAGAAACAGGTTGCTTCGCCAAAATACGGACAGGCAGTGTTAAGCCGGAAGGTATACCAAGTGTCGAAGTTGTGGCAGACTTCATCATCCAATGTGCTGAGTTACGGTTGCCATTCAAGGCGACAGCAGGATTGCATCACCCGGTGCGTGCAGTCTACCCATTGACCTACGCACCAGATTCACCTCGTGCCACCATGCACGGCTTTCTGAATGTCTTCATGGCTGCATCGTTCGCCTGGCATGGGGATCGAGATATTCTTCCCATACTGTGTGAAGAGGATCCCGATGCATTTCATTTTGATCTACACCTTGCGTGGAAGGATCGCACGCTTAGCCAATCCCAGATTCACGAAGCAAGAAAACAGTTTGCCCATGCCTTTGGGTCATGTTCCTTTGAAGAACCTGTTCAAGACCTGCAAGCACGAGGATGGTTATGATTGATCAGACACATGATCCCGCATTGCGAAGCTGGGTGGAATCAGCGAATAAACCGGATTGCGATTTCCCCATTCAAAACCTACCGTTAGGTGTCTATCAGCCTCGTGGTGGTTCGCCTCGCATTGGAGTCGCCATTGGAGACAGCATCCTCGATGTCAGCAGTTGGCTGCCTGGGCAGACACTCAATCAGTATTGTGCGATGAATGTTGAAGATCGGCAGGCACTTCGATCTGAATGGAGCAGATTGTTATCCAGCGACTCGAAGAAAACGAATCTGCATTTACAGTCTGAATGCGAGATGCTGTTGCCCATGGCTATCGGCGACTTCACCGATTTTTATGCATCCATTCATCATGCCACCAACGTTGGCAGCATGTTTCGTCCAGATAATCCCTTGTTACCCAATTACAAGCATGTGCCTATTGCCTATCATGGGCGATCATCGACTATTGTGGTGAGTGGCACTGATATTCGACGACCCACGGGACAATTGGGCGAAGGCAAGTTTGGGCCAAGCCAGGAACTCGATTACGAAACCGAGTTGGGAGTTTATCTTGGCCCCGGCAACAAACAGGGTGAGCCGATACCAGCAGGTCAGGCGAGGAAACATCTGGTTGGCGTCTGTCTGGTCAATGACTGGTCGGCACGCGACATTCAGCGTTGGGAATATCAGCCATTAGGCCCCTTCCTTGCAAAAAATTTCGCAACCTCCGTTTCTCCGTGGATGATAACCTTGGAGGCGCTGGAACCGTTTCGAACAGAAGCATCAGCACATGATGTTCCTGTTTTGCCTTACCTGAAAGAACCAAGCCAGGGTGCGTTTGATATCACGGTTGAAACGCTGCTCAAATCCAAATCCATGAATCAACCTCATTTGGTCAGTCGAGCATCGTTCGCATCCATGTATTGGACACTGGGCCAGATGCTTACCCATCATGCATCGAACGGTTGTGCAATTCGCCCCGGCGACCTGATCGCCAGCGGCACCATTTCCGGACCAGATAAAAGCAACCGAGGCTGTCTTCTTGAACTGACCTGGCGTGGGAAGGAGCCTTTGGTTCTCCCAGATGGTGAGCAACGCACCTTCCTCGAAAATGGGGATGAGGTTGTGATGACTGCATTTTGCCAGCGTGAGGGCTACGTTCGAATTGGCATGGGTACGTGCCGGGGAACCGTAGTTTAATCCGCATTCCGCTGGCATCCTGCAAAGAACCAGTTATGCTGTTCAAAGAATTACACCAGCAGGATCATGTATGATCGAGAAATTACTGGAACCATTGCCTCATCCTTATGAACAGCGTCGTGATCGTCTGGCCAGCATGATCGAGAAGATTGGCCTGCAGGGAATTCTCGTTACCAATCCAACCAATGTTCGATATCTCACCGGCTTTACCGGCGACTCTACCTACTTGCTGCTGAATTCCTCGTTGACACTTCTGATCAGTGATGGGCGGTATACTCAGCAGTTGCAGGAAGAGTGCCCCGGCGTTGAATTGTACATTCGCCCTGCCGGGCAAAAACTTCCAGCCGCTGCCATCAGTCGGTTACAGAAAACGGGTTGGAAAAGTATTGGCTGTGAAGCAATACACCTGACGATCTTTGAATTCGAGATGTATCGTTCCGGATTGCCTGCTGTTCACTGGAATGCATTGGGAGATGCAGTCGAACAGTTACGCATGATCAAAGATGAATCGGAAATTATCGCTATTCAGCATTCTATTCAGGTTGCTGAACAATCATTTACCCGATTCAAACAGTACTTAAGGCCGGTAGATAGTGAACTGGCCCTTTATCATCGCATAGAGATGCTCTTGCGTGATGGTGGTGCAGAGCAGGGCAGTTTCCCGGCAATTATTGCTGCAGGTCCTCGTGCCGCCTTGCCTCATGCACCTCCAACCAGGCAAATTATTGCAGAACAGGAATTATTGCTGGTCGATTGGGGTGCTCGAACCGATGGTTATGTCTCTGACTTGACCAGAACCTTACCCCTTCATAAAAACATAACTTCAAGGCTGAAGCCAATCTACGACGCTGTGCTGGTCGCTCATGAAGCTGCTGCAGCTGCCATCAAACCGGGTATTCCTGGTTCTGCCATTGATGTTGCTGCTCGCACTGAAATTGAAGCTAGGGGATTGGTTCCCTACTCGCATGGTTTAGGACATGGCATCGGCCTCGATGTTCATGAAGCGCCACAAATGAGACTGGGTATGGAGACCATTCTCCAACCCGGAATGGTGGTGACGATTGAGCCTGGTATCTACCTCCCTGAATGGGGAGGAGTGAGAATTGAGGATAACTATCTGATTACTCCCGGCGGTGCCCAGCGACTCTCCACATTGCCAAGAGATTTTGAAGCAATGGAAGTCTACTGGTCATAACCTCCGGTTGGATATTGAAGATTTACGCTTTTATGTGAGTCACGAACTCACTCACAGGGAGAATGCCAACGTGGCTGACCCAAAGAAAACTGAGAATAGCAACATGCCTCGGCCATTTGATGTTCAAGTGGTTGATCATCTCGTCAAATTGATGAGCCAGCATGAATTAACTGAAGTGCACCTGGAAGAAGGCGATCAGGTCATTCGCCTTCGTCGCGGTCCGAAACATGTTGCCGTGGCAACCATGCCTGTTGCAGCACCTGCCGCTCCTGTTGCAGCAGTTACAGCAGCTCCTGCTCCAGCTTCTCCAGCAGCATCGGAACCGGCTCCAACTCCCGGGAAAAAACAGATAACCATCAAGAGTCCGACCCCCGGTACCTTCTACCGTGCCTCCGGCCCTGATGCTGAACCCTTTATCAAAGTCGGCTCCAAGGTTAAACCTGACACGGTAGTTTGCATCATTGAAGCGATGAAAGTTTTCAATGAGATTCCTGCAGAGGTTTCAGGTACCGTTGCATCTATCAAAGTAGATGACAAAGCACCCGTGGAATACGGTCAAGTCCTTTTCCTGGTTGATCCGGATTAATCGAAACTGATGTTCAAGCGCATCCTCGTTGCTAATCGTGGTGAAATTGCCTTACGGGTGATTCGGGCCTGTCGTGATCTGGGCATCCAGGTAGTTTCCGTATTCAGCGAAGCAGATCGCGATGCACCCTATGTCAAGCTGGCCGATGAAGCCATTTGTATCGGTCCACCTCCCGCGGCAGAGAGCTACTTGCATATTGGTCGTATCATAGCTGCTGCTGAACTGGCCGATGTGCAGGCTATACATCCGGGATATGGCTTCCTTTCAGAGAATGCACACTTCGCCCAGATATGTCGCGATTGTCGCATTGAATTTATCGGCCCACCTGCCGATGCCATGAAAAAACTGGGCAACAAGAATGAAGCCAAGAAGATTGCCCGTGCTGCCAAGGTCCCATTGGTTCCCGGCTCAGAAGGGCTGATTACCAAAGACGAAGAAGCCATCAAAATCGCAGCACAGATTGGTTACCCGGTGCTGGTCAAAGCTGCCGCCGGTGGCGGTGGTCGTGGCATGCGGGTCGCCCATAATGAAATCAGCCTGAAAACCGGTTTGAAACAGGCACGGCAGGAAGCCGAAGCTGCATTCAAGGATGGCAGCGTCTTTCTCGAGAAATATGTCGAGCAGCCTCGCCACGTCGAAGTGCAGTTCATTGGAGACACCAAGGGCACCGTAGTTCATCTGTGGGAACGCGATTGTTCACTGCAACGTCGTCATCAGAAACTGGTTGAAGAATCTCCAGCACCACATCTGCCAAACAAAGTTCGTGAAGAAATGTGCCAGGCTGCTGTTCGACTCGCGAAGACAGCAGGCTACTATAACGCCGGTACCTGCGAGTTTCTCGTAGACAAAGATCACAAGTACTACTTCATCGAAGTGAATTCACGCATCCAGGTTGAACATCCTGTCACAGAACTGGTGACGGGTATTGATCTCGTCAAAGAACAGATTCGCGTGGCAGCGGGCGAACCGCTCTCCTTCACTCAGAAACAAGTGGTACATCGTGGATGTGCCATCGAATGCCGTATCAATGCTGAAGACCCGGCACGTGAGTTTGCTCCATCACCGGGAACCATCAGCCGCTGGCAGACTCCTGGCGGGCCGGGTGTCAGGCTTGATACGCATGTTGTGACTGGCTACCGTGTCCCTCCCAATTATGATTCCATGGTAGCCAAGCTGCTGGTGCATCAGCCTACACGGGCTGAAGCCATTGCCACGATGCGACGAGCTCTCCGCGAGTTCGCGGTCGAAGGCATCAAAACCACCATTCCTCTCCATAAAGAAATCTTCGAGCTTGCCAACTTTGTAGAAGGTCATGTGGATACCACCATGATCGAACGCTATCTTGCAGGCAAATCGAAGGAACGTCCCGCACTCAAAAGCTAACTCTGTTCAGCCTGCTGCTTTTTTCCAAAAGTTGGTAGCTGTCAGAGTGAGCATTTATTCAGGAGTTTGTTTGATGCGCGTAGGTCTATTGACTGGCGGTGGCGATTGTCCAGGCCTGAATGCAGTGATTCGTGCAGTAGTCCGCAAGATCAGTAACGCAGGTGGTGAATGCATCGGGTTTCTCGAAGGCTGGCGCGGCCTGGTGGAAGATCATAGTCGGCCGCTGGAGCCACGCGAAACCGACCGCATCATCGGTCTGGGAGGCACCATCCTCGGTTCATCACGCACTAATCCCTTTAAGAAGGGTGAAAAGTGCGAAGCAGTAACCAAGGTGCTGGATACGATCAAGAAGCATGAACTGACTGCTCTCGTGGCCCTCGGCGGCGAAGATACACTGGGTGTTGCCCACAAATTGCACCATCTTTATCAGGTGCCTGTCGTGGGCGTTCCCAAAACCATCGACAACGATCTGAACGCAACCGATGTCACCTTTGGTTTTGACACGGCACTGAACATCGTCATGGAAGCAGTAGATCGTCTGCGAACCACTGCAGATTCCCATCGACGAATTATTGTCGTGGAAACCATGGGCCGTCATGCGGGCTGGATTGCCTGCCTCTCTGGCATGGCGGTTGGCGCTGATTACATCATGTTGCCAGAAGTAACAACCGATGTAGAGCATCTCTGTGCAACTTTGCTCAAGAACAAAGAAGAAGGTAAAACGCATGGCATCGTGATTGTCAGTGAAGGTGCCAGGCTGCCTGAAGTTGGCATGGTGACCAGCGTCGGCGAGTACGATGAATTTGGCCACGTTCGATTAGGTGGCATTGGCGATGTCGTAGCCAAGATCATTGAACAGCAGACCAAAATCGAAACACGTTGTGTAATCCTGGGCCACCTCCAGCGAGGCGGCGCTCCCAGTGCCGCTGATCGTGTGCTGGCAACACGCTATGGCATCAAAGCTGCTGAATTAGTGCTGGATGGCCAATGGGGACAGATGGCAGCCCTCAAAGGCGGGCAGATTACCTCCGTACCATTGGCAGAAGCTGTCACTGCGCTCAAACGACAGGATATGCGTTACTATCAGGAAGCAGCTGAGTGGTTTCCCGGCGCCAACATGACCGAAAAGACACAGGAGAATTAGGACAGGTAAACCGTCGTAGGGTTATGCATTTGCCTATGCATAACCCTGCAAAGCAAGACTGTTCCTGCACACCCAGCAGCCGCGTGGAGAGTAACGAGTTACTCTGACACATTTATCCCCTCACCCCTCTTTTTTAACCAACTCAATCTGTGCCAGATGATGCTTGCAATGCCAGGCATACGCTCCCAGTGCTTCACCAAGAGAAACCACGGTTTGATGTTCCGGGTGAAAATACGACTGGAGAAAATCCTGTTCGTGCATGTTTTCCAGCACACGCACCCATCGGGTATGCAGTGCATCCAGTAAATTCAACGAGATGACGACATCGGTGGTTTGCGGCTCCTCCAGCGATGACCAGCGTGTTTCGTCATAAGGTTTAATCGTCGGTCTGATCTCTGTCAGTGCCATTTTGAATCGAATATAGGCGTTGACATGGCTGTCTGCCAGGTGATGGACAATCTGTTGCACGGTCCAGTTGCGATATTTCGTTTTGAGTTGCTCAGGAGTGAGACCTTCAACCACCTGTCGCAGTTTTTTCGGGAATTGCTTAATGATGTTGATCAGTTCACTCCGTTGCTGCTCGGTTGGTTTTGGGTTGGCTACATAGGAACCAGCAGGATTCTCCGGTCGATCAGGCATGGATTTCTCCTGAAACTCATTTTGTTCACCCCTCTCCCCTTTAGGAGTTGAGGGTGAGGGGGCATGGTGAAAGCCGTTCTAATAACAATGTACAAACAACCTGGTTGTGTTACGATAAGGTCATGAATACCACTATCGTCTCAACAGTCCGGGAATTACGTCAAGCAGTTCATCAATCAAGAAAGAAGAGACAACGTATTGGCTTTGTGCCAACCATGGGAGCATTACATGCCGGACATGTGAGCTTGATAAAGCGATCAGTGGAAGAATGTGATTATTCCATTGTCTCCATCTTTGTGAATCCCACGCAATTCAGACCAAGCGAAGATTACCATAAGTATCCACGCACGCTCGAGAAAGACGTTGAAATGTGCAACCAGGCTGGTGCACAACTGGTATTCACGCCGAGTGTGGAAGAAATGTATGGCAAAGCCAGTTTTGCCGCTGGCGAGCGGGCGCGCAGCACGTTTGTGGAAGTGCCGGACATATCCGATATCTTGGATGGCAAATCCCGCCCGGGACATTTCCGTGGCGTGGCAACGGTTGTCAATAAACTGTTCAACCAGGTCTTGCCCGATAAGGCATATTTTGGTCAGAAAGATGCCCAGCAGGTATCTGTGATCCAGACCATGGTGCGTGAACTCTCGATGCCTGTCGAGATTGTTGTCTGCCCCACTATGAGAGAAAATGACGGACTCGCCATGAGTTCACGTAATCGCTACCTGACATCGAAGCAGCGCGAAAACGCTACAGTTTTATACCATGCATTAAATGAAGTAAGAGAGCGCGTCATAGAAGGTGAACGTGATGCAGGGCTGCTTCAAGTCATCATGGCCGGTATGCTGGAAGAAACGGAAGGCTGCGAAAAGGAGTATTCCGTCATTGTGAATCCAGAAACTTTTCAGCCGATCAGCCGCATCGAAGGGCCTGCATTAGCCTTGATTGCAGCCAGATTTGGTGAAACCCGCTTAATCGATAACATGCAACTGGGGGAAAATGCTTTGGCATGAAATTTTAATGTATCTCCCTAAATTTAGACTGTTGATTTGCTCGAAGAATTGCTACACTGTAATCACTTGCCCGAGTTGAGATATGGATACTCCTTCAGACAAAGTGCTGCCGAAAGTTACTCCCATCCCGCACGATACGTTGGGCAAGTTCCCTAGCGCAGATCAGCCGACCGCTGAACAGATTCCGATTCCCAGTCTCGATCAGGTTTTTCCTGAGAAGTTTGGGCAGTACCGAGTGATGAAGTTGCTCGGCAAAGGCGGCATGGGAAATGTCTACCTGGCTGAAGACCCGGTGCTCAAGAGAAGAGTCGCCATCAAGACGTTGCGACCCGAACTGGCAATGCATCAGGTCTCCAAGGAACGTTTTTTACGCGAAGCCTGCATGGTCTCTGCCATCAAACATGAGCACATCGTCACCATCTACAATGTTGGCGAAGAGCAGGGCATACCCTACCTGGCCATGGAGTTTCTGGAAGGGCAGTCGCTCGAAGAGATCATTCAGAAAAAGAAAAGACTGAACTGGATTCAGATCATGCGACTGGGCCGTGAAATCGCACGTGGCCTGGCGGTTGCTCATGCCAACGGTTTGATTCACCGTGATGTCAAACCCGCCAACATCTGGCTGGAAGTCATCGACAAGCAGGCGGGTAAAACACGACTCAAACTTCTCGATTTCGGCTTGGCGAAATATGCCCAGCAGGAAGGTGGCGTGACGCAGGCTGGCATGGTCGTCGGCACACCACACTACGTTTCTCCTGAACAGGCACGAGGCAAGGAACTTGATCCCCGCAGCGACCTTTTCAGCATGGGAGTGGTCCTTTACCGGCTGTGTACCAGGAAATATCCCTTTGAAGGTGAAGACACCCTGTCGTTGCTCACATCACTGGCGGTGGATGACCCGCAATCGATGCGGAACCACAAGCCCGATATCCCGGAAGCATTAGACGATTTCGTCCTTCGCTTGCTGGCCAAAAATCCTGCTGACAGACCAGGATCGGCCAAGGAAGTTGCAGATATCCTTCAAGACATGTACCACGCGGAAAGCAAGCGTAACAAAAACACGGTGGCTAAACCACCAGTTGAGAAAGATTCAACCGAAACACCCAAGGTTCAAGAGGTCACGGAAGAGATTCAACAAGATGTAAGCCGACAGACTCTGATGTTTACTTTGGTTGCCCTCATTGCCATTTGCAGTGTAGCGCTGATCGCCTTGCTGATTATCAAAATTCTCAGCCATTAACTTGGCGATTTACTCAGCTCCATCAAAGTACGATTACCACCTTCCACTATCGCCACCGTTTTTGCCTGTTCCATGAGTTGCCCCACCTGGCTTGGATTATCCAGTGGTGTAATAAACAATGCTTCCGTGACTTCCTGCGACAAATGACTGAAAAGATAAACCGTTGCCTGTTCCAAAGCTGTTGCCAGTTGCCACCAGGGCAAGCGATCCACCTCCGGCTGATGCCGAAGTTGCGATAGTCCTGCCACCGCAGTTTCGGCTGCTGAAAATATCTCAGAACCCTGTGGTAATACGCCGGATACTTCAGAAAGAATGGCGATACGCCCTCCTTGATGGACGATTCGACTTGCATGAATCGCTGCCTCTGCAATTGAGGTGAAATCCTGTTGATCTGGCGTTCCAGTCAACGTGATAACCACCAGATCTACCTGGTACGGCAATCGGTATGTCGCATGCTTCCTGAGCCAGTTGTCGGCTTGTTTGCGCATGGCAGCAGCATTTCCGGCAAAAACCTGATTCACTGCTGTGCCTATGCCCTCGGCCAGACAAACTACAAACGGCATACCCAGTTGCCAGCCGACTTCTTCAGCCTCTCCCCAGATGGGAAAGGAATGCTTCAAGTCTGGTACATGCGAATGAAAAACTCGATTCAGCTCGGTACGAGTTGGAACATCACTTAACACGGGAAACACATCAGCAAGTCCGCAGGCAATGCCATAAATAGCATCGAACCGAACATTGCTGAGAATAATAATCTGATCAGCATCCACCACGTGCCTGTTGAGATAAATACGTCGGCCTGCCTTCGTACTTGCCAGGTAGGCCATCTTGGAAGTTGCTGGATCGTGGTATTCGAGATGAAATCCCAGGCAATGAGCTGGAAGTTGTTGCTTCCAGATGGGTTCCTGCTGCGATGGCATCAGAACGATTACCTGTTCCATCTGAACACCAGCTTGTTGGATATGCTCCAAGACTGCCTGAAGTGCCTGAACAGCGCCGTTCATGGAATCTCGAAAGACAATCACGAGATGATCATCTGGCGTCAAGGCGCTGCGCAATGCAGGGAAATCCAGCGGAGTTTCAAGCTGTTCAGCCACAGCGTGCAGAAGATCAGGTAGGGCAGGCGATTTACTTTCATACTGTCCCTGTACCCATTTCCCATCCGGGATCTGGTATTCCACTGTTTGCGAACCGGTATTCAGTTTAATCGTAGACATTCGAGATAGCTTCAGAGTGAATTACAAGGCCAGATTAGGTGTTTCCGACATAAATCGATCACGCGCTGCGTGGGCAGCCAGCATGTCAAATGCGCGAGGCACCACGATACTTCGCAGTCTGCCTCGCAGTATGACCCCCTTTTCCAGATCGTGACCGAATAACCGAAACCGTGTAGTAGTCATGCCTGAATCTGTCTGATGATACAGTTCTATTCCATCCTGTGGATGACAAAACTCAGCATAGCTGATCTCTAATCCCATCGGGCGGTAAATCAACATGGCAGGCTTGACAGATTCGTCGATGACAACTTCGACATCCGCCTTCTGAGTTTTAAACTGAGTTCGTGTCTGCACTGCTAATCCATCCCATTTACCGGGTGTCAGCGTAGATACTTCCAGGTCGATAATTCCTTCTGGGTGAAGTTGCCAGCGTGCCTGGCATTCCACGGGTCGTTTCGTCGTCGGGGCATACTGCACCGTCAGTGTATTTTGTCGGATGATCATATCCGGTATCGATCCTGGCGAAGCCAGAGGTTGTGGACCCAGGTTGATGGCATCTACCACTTCAAGACCTAAAAGTAAATTCAGATGCAGATGACCTGCAGTCAGAGATAACCCCTTGAGTGCATCGCAATGCAACACCATATCCTGAATTCGAGCGATAGCTTTTCCATTATCAGTCCGTTCCCAATTGAATGAATGCATTGTTTGGAATTCCGGAATAGTATTCTTCATGTCCTACTGGTAAGTTACAGGAAATTACTCGTAAGTCTTGCTGTGTAGAAACCGAGGTGCGAACGTGAATTATCAGGTTTTACCATTGAATGAGGCATCGACGATTCCCTCGCTATGGTACACATCCCCTGAGATCTACCAGAAGGAAAAAGCTCTTCTTTGGAACAACACCTGGATTTACGCAGGCCGCACGGATCAGGTAACCAAACCCGGTGACTTCTTGACGGTACAAATCGCCGATGAACCCATTCTGGTGATTCGAGGCGAAGATGGAATTTTGCGAAGCTTCATCAACGTGTGCCGACACCGGGCTGCACGTGTAGTGACCACTTCGTGTGGTCATACTGATCGATTGCGATGTCCCTACCATGGCTGGACATACGATCTTTCCGGCCAATTGCGAGGCGTGCCTGAGTTTGATGGCGTTACCGGGTTCAAGCGGGAAGAGAACGGATTGCCTGTAGTGCACGTGGATACCTGGGGGCCACTGGTTTTTGTTCATCTCGGGAAGCCAGCTATCGCATTAACCGATGCCCTCCATCCCATGCCCGAGAAATTGCAGGCTTTCAACATTGAGCAATTGCGCTGTGTGGGTCAAAAGGAATACATTCTCCAATGCAACTGGAAAGTCTTCATCGATAACTATCTCGATGGTGGCTACCATGTGAACGCCATCCATCCTTCACTGGCAGGCGTGCTGGACTACAAGAATTACAAGACAGAATGCTTTAAGTATACCAGTGTGCAATCAAGCCCACTGCGAGCGCCACAGGCAGGTGATGACCAGGGAGCCGCCCAGGTACGAACCGGCCAGGCAGCAGCCTATTGGTGGATATTTCCCAATCTGATGCTCAATGCCTACGAAGGTGTGATGGATACCAATGTGGTGTATCCCATGGGGCCAGACAGGTGCAGGGTCGTCTTTGATTTCTACTTCCATGGAAAGGATCAATCGCCTGAAGCTATTGCCAGGCAGACGGAGAGCATGAAAGTGGCAGATCTGATACAGGCAGAAGATGTGGGCATTTGCGAAGATGTTCAACGAGGATTGTTAAGTCAATCCTTTGATACAGGCCGTTACAGTGTGCGTCGCGAACAAGGGGTGCATCATTTCCATAGTTTACTGGCATGCCAGTTACAGATGAAATAAGATGTAGTATCTCTCCCACTCCATTGTGATGGATTCATGGATCGTCCTGTCATAGCTGATCCCGTTTCAAACCTGGAAGCGCTGCGTTCGGAGAACGCCCGAGTGCATCATGAATTGCTCCGGGCCAGAGAAGCTCTCAAGACGGTGGAATTGCAGAATCAGATGATTCTGGACGCGGTCGACAGTGTCATCATCGACTGGGATCTGATCCATAGCCGTTTCTCGCGTATCAACATCCCAGAAGGAATTCTTGGTTATCGGCAGGATGAGATCGGCAATGGAGTTGACTGGATGAAAAAAGTCATCCACCCGGATGACATGAATAAATTTGATCGAGCGGTAAAGGAACTTTTGCAAAGCACTCAGACTGAGTTGAGTGTTGAAGTGCGCTGCAGGCACAAGGACGGAGACTATCGCGATATCCGCGGCCAGGCTGTCGTACACCGGGAATTGGGAACTTCCAAGCCGCTTCGCATTGTCGCCAGCTATCGTGATGTAACAGTTGAACAGAATATCTATCGAACCCTGCAGCAGAACGATAAGCGTTACCGGGTTACGACCGATGCGTTTGACGGCGTGACTTTCGAGTGGGATCTCGAAACCAACGTCTTCAGCCGCTCGTCCAATATTACTCGGGTTCTGGGCTATGAACTTCATGAAGTAAAGCCAACGCTGGAATGGGGGCAGTCACTCTACCATCCCGATGACTGCATTCGCATTCCTGAAGAGCACCAGCAGGTGTTAGCTTCTACCGATAGGCAGTATCGCAGCCTGCTGAGGATGCGTCATAAGAATGGCGAATATCGCTGGATGAAATTACATGGCATCATTGAACGAAACGAGCAGGGCAAAGCCAGAAGAGTCACGGGATGTTATCTCGATATCACTGAGCAGATCAAAGCCGAGCAGGAACTCAGGCTCAGTGAAGAACGATATCGCATTGCCACCGAAGCCATCCAGGGAATTGTTTTTGACTGGAACGTTCAATCGAATATTGTCTATCGATCCACAGGTGTTTATCGCATTCTCGGTTACTCTGCTGAGGAGGTCATTCCAAACACTGCCTGGTGGCAGAATCTGATACATGTAGAAGATCGACAGCGGACGATTGATGAAGCCTACCGCTTTATTCAAAGCAGGGAAATGCATGGGAATATTACCTATCGCATCAGACATCATGATGGACATTATCTGACGGTACATTCCAATTTCCTGGCAATTCGCGATGAGCATGGACAAGCCGAGCGCATGGTGGGTTGCATCATTGACCTCACGCCCAGGCTGCAGGCGGAACAGGCACAGCGTGCTGCTGAAAAGAACTTTCATCAGTTATTTCAGGATATTCCTCTCGGCCTGGTAGTCATTGATCCAGATCACTTCCTCGTGGAATGCAATCAGGCATTTGCAGACCTGGTAGGATTACCAGTGGCCGAGTTGATTGGCAGCCATGTCTGCAGCATGGACAGCCTCAAGGCCTGGAACACCTTGCTGCATCCGAAAAACGCAACAAGCGACGGCGAATTGGACTTCATGGAAGAGCAGATCATTACCCGAAGTGATGGTACGCAACTGCCGGTGTTCATTCGCAGCAAGCTGATTGCTTATCAGAATCAAGAGAAGCCACATTACTTTGTCATCGCGGAAGATTTGACCGCTCGTAAGCAGGCCGAGCAGGAAATGCAGGAACTGCAAACACACATGCAGGAAACGCAGAAAATGGAGAGCCTGGGCGTGCTCGCAGGAGGCATTGCTCACGATTTCAATAACCTCCTGACCGTCATCATGGGGAATTTGTCCCTCTTGAAACAGGAAGCCTCGAAGCAGGAAAGGTATCAGGACGCGATCGAGCAATCGGAGCAGGCCAGCATACAGGCAGCAGAGTTATGCAAGCAGTTGCTGGCGTATGCAGGACGAGGGAAGCTGGAAAACCGCCCGTTTAACCTGAGCGAGCTTGTTGAAAACTCCCGGGCGCTCCTGAATTCTGCAGCCAGCCGTCATCATCGCATGCACTTTCACCTGAGCAGCGGGCTACCCAGCATTGCTGGCGATCCCAGCCAGATTCGTCAAACTTTGCTGAACCTCGTTCAGAACGCTGCGGAAGCGATGTCATCTCAAGGTGGCACAATTGATGTTCTGACCGGCATTCGCTCGTTGGATGAACCTGCACTGCAGCAATGTCTGTTTGTGCAGCAGCATGTCGCCGGGGAATACGTCTGGCTGGAAGTCAGAGATACCGGATCGGGAATTGACTATGCAGTGGGCCAGCGCATTTTTGAACCCTTTTATACCACCAAGTTCACTGGACGTGGCCTGGGCCTGTCCGCCGTCGCAGGAATCGTCCGGAACCATCGAGGTTTTCTGCACTACAAGAGCGTTCCCCATCAGGGAACCAGTTTCCGTATTTATTTTCCCATTGATGCATCCGCTGCCCGCAGCCTGAATGCTGTTCCCACTATTGTTCCGACCAGTGTGGTTCGCAAGCAGGGAACCATTCTGGTGGTTGATGATGAACCCTCCGTTCGCATGGTGCTGGCAAAACTGCTTTCCAAACGGGGTTTTGCTGTCATCGAAGCCGAGGATGGCGAAGAAGCACTGGAATTACTGGATCGGCATGCCGATGCGCTCAGGCTCGTCATCCTGGATCTCACCATGCCCAGAAGAGATGGCATGTCGGCCTTGCAGGAAATGCGCAGACAGGGCAATGAAACGCCTGTCCTGGTCATCAGTGGTTATTTTTCCAGAGAACTGGCGCCCAAACTGGAAGACTTAAAAGCCCAGTTCCTGAGCAAGCCTTTTACTCAGCAGAGCCTGCTCGCGATGATTGATCCCATTCTCGCAGACTAGTCGGCGTGATCACTGAGCAGGCTTAGGCTCTGCTGGTGCAAAATATCCTGGCCCCTGTATCAACAATCGCCAGGTGGGTTCATGTACCAGCATCACCGCCCCCGCAAGGTTTGGTGAAGCACAATAGTGAAACTGAGAACCACTCCAGGCTGGCAGCAGTCGATCATCGGGTTTCAAGAGCGAACCCAGAATAATGGTTCGACTTTTGCCATCGGAATATTTCGCCTCAATGGTCAGCAGCGGAGGCAATGAAGCATTGGATGGGTCAAGCCGGTAGCTGGCATCCACCTTGCCTGAGTTCTGCAGAAAGCGATCTACCACCCACGGGTTGATGCTCGGCCCACCTGGTGCAGGCTGTGGTCCATAGCGAAGCAGAGCATTGATTCTGGCCTGTTCCAGCTTGGGCAGCAACGCCTTATTGTCTTTGCCATTCTCGGTCAGTTTGACAATTTCCCATTGCTCGTTGTTGAGCTTCAGTTCTAAGGAAGTGGCCATAGTTTTCTTGTCAGCAGTGGTGGTATTCCATGTCAGTTTCAGCGAATCGGGCCTGCTTTTTTCTTCTGGGTAGATCGTCGTATTGCGCAACTCCAGATCCAGCGATTGCACGAAGCTGGCTGGAACCGCCAGCACAAATGCATTGGAATTCGGAGTTGACTTATCAAGTAATTGAGCTTCTATTCTGGCTGCAAAGTGATTGGGGTAACGAGCGTTGTTGGTGATTTTCTTGCCGATGGTGTAAATGAAAGTGCCACCAGGGTGGGCCTTGGGGACATTCTGGTATGCTGTTGCTGGCTTATCACTGTCAGGCTTGGTTTTGACTACCACTTGAAGAAGTGGAGTTTTGATCAGACCGTACTCTTCATCCATGACTTTTTCCGTTGCCTGGTCATTGAGCAGGTTGTCTGAACTGGCGCCCATCAGGCTGGAGATGAGATAATCAGCAACTCCAGCGTTAGGCGAACCTTCAACGGGCTTGGTCAGCTTCCATGTTGCTGCCAGCTTGCCTCGTTCATCATTGGCTTCAGTGCGTTCCAGGACATAGGTAACATCGGGTCGTTTTACTTCCACACCAGTCACTTGATCCAGTCGAAAACTTGGCAGAGAACGATCGCGATATGCCAGGTATCCCCGTGTTGCCAGGTTGCTGAGAGAATAGAGTTGTCTGCCATCAGGCGGTGCAGCGTTGGCCTGCATGGCTCCAGCGCTGTCGCCTGCAACGAATGGATCAGGCACTGCCAGAATAACGGGCTTCACATCGGGCATTTCCCGTTTAACATAAACCACTTTGCGAGCATCATCTTTTTTGCCGATGGTCAATTTGACAGTGGGCTTCGCCTTGATGTCGTCTCGCAATCTCGGCTCTTTGTCGCCTTCGGGCTTGTTGTCCTTATTACGCAGGATGCCTTCTTTCCACAGTTCAATGGTGGCAACAGGCTTGTCCAGGCCCAGATCAATCGATGCATCGCCAAACCAGCTTTTCAGTTTGGCGTCATCGTCCAGAAATGCTCTCACATCCTTGATTTCAATCTTGGCCACTGCATCCAGCAACGACTGAATGGCAGCAGGCTGACACTTGACCATGCTTCGATCATTGGCGTAAATATCCCAGGATGCTGCGCCCTGAAGATCAGGCCGATAGATGCGAATCTTTTCGCTGCCGGTAGAGATGTATGCCGCATCGATTTTCGAATTATCGAGTTTGGCAAGGTTTTTCAGCCGCAGTTCATCAGCCGATTTCTTCAGGATCGGGATGTTACGAGCAGGGATGCGAACAATGGAAGAATCACCAGCCAGCCTGGCGTAATAATAGGCAGGTTCAGCGGGTTGCTTGTCGCGGGCAACATAAGCCGCAAGTGCTGTTGTCGGAGACGTCAACGAATCCACAACCAGCGCTGCAATGCGTGCCTGCTTTGCTTGCCTGATGGCAGTCTCATCGGCATTCCCTATCAGCACTTGTTCAACCACGGGTTTGTCTTTGGGATCAATGGGATTTTGTGTGATGGAAAACGTATAGACAGGCTTGTCATCACTGACTCCATACTCGGCCAATTTCGCCTGATCAGTAGTATCAAGAACAAAATCCTCATTTCTCTCGACGCGAATGCCCGAAAGCTGCCTGGTGAGTTCATCCGTTGCAGGCGTATCAGCCTCGCCCAGGGCAGGCTGTTTGAATACCCAGTCTTTATCCTTTGCCAGTTCCATCAGAGGGCGGGCAGTGCCTGCCAGTTTCAGTCCATTGTGGCCAAAACTGGAACTGATCAGTGATTTGTCGCGGTAGCTCGCCAGATCATCAAAGAGCTTTTCAATCTTGGATTTGGCCAACAGAAATGGCCTGTTATTTCCATCAGACGATAAGCTGTAATAGACCGGGTCTTTCGTGGCCGGCCCCGTTGCACCCAGAGATAGAACATAATCCTTATCGCCACGAGTCAGCGTGATGGTGGTATCAGGCTTGTCTAATCCGAGTTTGGCGAGGTCGCGTTCTTTCTCGCGGGTCTTTGGTCTTTCCAGTGTAATGAGCGAGCGGATCAACGAAGTGATCTGTGCATCATCGGTTCGTACCTGAACAGGCGAAACCATGGTCCACTTGGAAGTTTTTCCGGAAGCCTTCCGCTGAAATTCAATGCGCTGATGCTTTCCAGCCTCATGCTGATAGCGATCGATAATGAACCGGGTAAACTCTTCAGGCTGAGCCTGCTGAGGCCCCTTGGGTTGGTCCTTCGCGAAAGGATCTTTCGGCTGCTCCGGCGATTCTTTCCGAGGATTAAACGGGTTCAGATCAGGGAAGACAAACCGTTCCGCGTGTTTGCTTTCCTCCCCGGTTTTGATGTTGAGCCACTGGAAGGCAGCAAAAGTCAAAAGGGCAATAGCAAACAATCCAAAAAGGATGACCGTGTTCCGTATCTTCATGACATCACCTGAGGTGTATCCTGATGTGTGATTGAAGCAGCTTATCTACGGCGAAGAATCGCAACACCGACACCAAGCAATATGACGCCCAATAGCAGCCAGATGAGTGGCAGCCACACGACACGCGTCAGCGTTTCGCTGGACATGCGAAGCCGATACGACTTCCGTTCGATGGGTTTGACATCGCCCGAATCGAGTTCTGCCTTGCCTCGTCCCCAGGCCAGGCAGGAAAACATGAGATTCGCGCCCATTTCTCCCGACGTTCTCAGCTCAGCATCGGTAATAAAGGAGGCATCACCAAACACGACCATGCGTGGCGATCCCGGCTTGCCGGGCATCGGCGGCATGCCGGGCTGCTGAGGGGGCAGTTGTGCTCCCTGATCGCGAACGGTTACTGCAACCGTGGGAGGAATGTGGGAATCAATCTTCTTGAGGATGTCCTTGGATTCAATCAGTTTTTTAAGGTATTCTTTAGGCTGAGGAATTTTCTGATTCTCAGTCCAGACAAACATTCGTGTTCCTGACGGAGTCTGAATAGGCTGAGCCACAGCGAATAACAGTGATTTAGTATCAAATCCAACGCTGGCTGAAACAGGTTTAACGCTCCGTGCTTCCTTGAAATCAAGATTCGAAGTGGCGTTTCTGAAGATGCCTTCGATACTTTGAGAAATCTCGGCATCAGTGGGGAGATTGCTTACCATGGAAGCAGGCGCTACAGGTACATGCATGGGATTTTGTTCAGAAATCGTAAACACCACATCCTGCCCAACCTGCACTCCATAGGTATTGAGAATCCCTTCCAGACCAGTTGGCAGTACTTTGCCATCCTGACCAAAATGTGTATTGAGCAAAACAATGAGCTTGCCCGAATCGACGCCATCTTTCTTGGGGCGCTTGAGGTAGTTTTCGAGTACCGATGCCTTTTCTGGCGTCATGCGTAATGGGTCAGCTACTATTACCATCAAGGCATCTTCGGGAATGGCAGAAAGTGTTTTGCCATCCGATTCCAGTTGACCAAGATTCAGTGGCTTGACAACATACCCTGCTTTCTCAATACGCTGTTTCAATGCCACGATGGACCTCGATGCCAGTGCCTCACGCTGATTCCGGGCAGCATTCTCATCGATGGAGAGCTCCCCACTGTCCTGGGTGAAGTAGATGGTTACTTTCTTCTTTTCCTGTCTGAAATCGCGTAGTGCAGAATAGATGGCCTGTTCACCTTTGTAGAACCGCTGACCCGGCCCCATGCCACGCATGCCGCCAGTCACTTCTTCGAGATCTTCTTCACTGATGAACGTGGACAGCGGCGTATTGCTGCTGGGGTCCTGAACCAGCAGTAACCCTTGAGCAAATCCTGTTGCATCGCGGAGGACTTCATATTTCTTGATCAATTCGTCCAACTGCTTGACGTTGCTTCGCACCAGAGGCAACTCGACAATTTCCAGTTGCGAGTTGAGAGCTTTGCAGTTGTTGAGCGTCCCCAGAACATCCTGCTCCAGAAGAGTATCAGGTCGAAGGATGACGTAGACTCTGACCGGTTTCTCGATCGATTTCACCAGCTTCTTGGTCGCAGGACTGAGTGAATAGATGTTTTCGCTGGTCCAGTCTGAAGGTTCCGGGCCATACAAGGCAAACCAGGCATTCACCACACCCAGGATAGCCAGGAACAAGAGCGCACCGAGAAAAGCGTTGTAGCCATAAATCCACCGACGCAACCCGGCACTGCTGCGTTCTTCCGATTTGATGGCCAGCAGGCTGGCAAACATGCTTCCCAAACCCACCACGTAGGCAAGCACAATCAGCCAGGGCTGCATCGTTGACCAACCCTGACGGTTAAGCAGTTCTCCTGACCGCATCCAGGTATAAGGAATAGCCAGGCAGATTACAGTCAGGAACCCAACCAGGCTGAACATGGCAAAGAAACCCAGTTTGCCCCATTGCTTGTCCTGCTGTGAACTCTGCGATCTAGCTTCTGCGGAAGAGAGTCGTGCCAGGTAAAACAAACCCAAGCCCAAAAGAACAATGAAATTCAACAGGCAGAACCAGAACCACGGATTGCCGGTAGCCTGCGAGAAGGCAGAACTCATCGATGCTGCTGATTGTGCTTTTTCGCCGGCGTTCTCAGGCTTGGTGAGCGCTGATTTCGGTTCCGTTTCAGATACCTGGTTGTAAGCCTTGGTGAAAAGACTGATCGCACCGATCAATGCAGCCACAGACAACACGAACATGACGATCATGGCAAATCGAGAATGTTTCGTGTTATAAGTCATATCAGACATGGTGACGCCTCAATACAGTCCGGATGTATGCAGATATCAGTTCGTGGTCTTAACGCCATTTGCGTGATTCGAGCACTCGGATTGTCAGGAACAACCAGAATGCGCCAAAACTGAGATGGAACAGAATGTGTTTGAACTCCACTTTGCCTCGTGCAAAAGAGAGGAATACATGATGAACAAACGAGATGTAGCGCAGGAATTCAAACAGTGGACTGTTCGGATCAGCTTTCGGGTTTCTCGATAAGGTTTGCTCAACGAAGTACAGCATGAAGATGGCGAGCATGCCTGCAAAAGTCAGGAGCAGCGCGACAATCTGGTTCTTGGTGATGCTCGAAAAGAAAACACCCATCGCCACAAAGCCAAAGGAAACGATACACAGACCCAGCAACGAGCTCATCATCGGTCGGAAATCGAATGCTTCCTGTCCGGCAATGCGAAGCAGCAGCGGGTAAATCGCCCATGTCATGAAAATCATGATCGTATAAAGCCAGGCTGCCAGAAACTTGCTGACCACGATGGAAAACTCATCGACCGGTGCAGTCATCAGGATTTCCATCGTTCCAGCCCGGTTCTCTTCGCTCATCACACGCATCGTCATCATGGGGATGGCGATCAGCATGAAGATGATGATCCACATATCGAAGAAATAGGGTGCTACCACTGGTTCGGGAAACGCAGCACCCATGTTGGTTGCCATCACTAGTTCATCAACCCAATTGGAGTAGACGAACCAGGCAACCACCAGTGTTGCTCCGAGAACAATGTAGCCGATAGGCGAGGTAAAGAAGCTTGCCAGTTCACGCCGTGTCAGGATCATCAGCTTACGTTCAGAGCAAAACAAAAAGCCGACAAAGCAATACAGGCCGCCCAGCAACATGTAGAGGAAGCCATTCGGAACGAGGTAAGCCTTGAGATTGAGGTTCTCCAGCGATTCAAAAGTATCCTGCAGCCAGGTGATTTCCGTGATAGACGGGAGCAGGCTTCGGAGTGCTGCAATCACACACACCATCAAGCCAGCATAACCTGTCCAACGTGCCAGTATATGCCCGCTTTCGCTGTAGTTGTTGCGCTGCGAAATATACAGCGAGATTAAAAACAGGCCGAGAATCGAAAGTGTAAAGCCGTAAGGCAGAGTGAAATCGGGAATCTTGAGCAGATCAGTGCAGAAGCCAAGCAACCCGATCAAGGCAGCAACAATTCCTACCAATCCTATGATGCTGGTAGGCACTCGACCCCACGGACTCTCTTCCGCTTCGGTGTTCGCCATCACCAGCATGAACGGCAAACCCACCATCATGAAGAGCAGGGCATACGAACCTAGCCCATAAGCAACGCGATTATCTTCGCTGTACTTAAGAACGGTATCGCTGTAAGCCAGTAGTGGATCTTTCAAAAGAAAGGCGATGGCGACCAGCAACGTTAAAAAAACTACTCCATACAGCGTGTTGGCAGCCACCAGAGGTTTGCCAAGATACTTCACCCATGACGCAGATAAGCCCAAGAGCGAAACACGATACCCTGCAGCAGCACGAATAAAAGGTGCAATCCAGGCTTTGAAAAGCACCAGGGCCATGATGATGGTTACAATCAAGCCACCCCATTTACCTCGGCTGTTGGCCGTCTCAAGACTTGGTTCAGGATACGTCATCAGCCAGTTTTTAATGGCTTCGCTCGCCAGAAGTTGTGTAGCAAACAATACACCCAGGCAAAAGAACACGATGCCCAGGATGCCCATGATTCTTCGCTGAATATGATCACGTTCACGGCTGGCGTGATACAGCATGATGATAATGCCAAGCACAAACAGTGGAATGGCCAACGGGTAGATGCGTGACGATGGTTCCGTGGTCAGTCCAGCGCCTTCCGTGGCAGCTTTGACGGGCGACAGATAAACCCATGCATTCCACAGGTACATGAGCAAGCCAAGAATAAAGGCAGCTTTGCCTGCCAGACCGACAACCCTGACCCATGCTGGCGTATCCTGGTCAACACGGGATGGCGTGCTGAAACTCGCATCATTCTGTTTGAGAGTATCTTGACTCATACTGTTCGATTCCATGGCATTGTAATCTGAATCAAGCAGCGGAACTTCGCTGGGTGGTAATCTGCATGAACAGATCACGGAGCGATTGACGTTTCAAATCGAGACGGCGCAATACAGCACCTCGTTCTGCAACGCGAGAGGCAACTGCTTCCCGGATGTCAGTATTTTCACGAGTTTGAATTTCAAACGCGTGAACTCCTGCATCGACCATCTCTGCAGTGATGGGTTTCACCGCGGTCACTCCATCGAGTGATTGAAGTGCTTGCTTCAGGTCAACCGATGAACCACGTGCTTCGATGACGATGCTCGTTTCCTTCTGCAGTGCATCCAGCCGATCATCGAGTGCCAGCTTGCCTTGCGAAATAATGATGACCCGCTGGCAGGTCTCTTCAACCTCCGGCAGAATATGAGTAGACAGCAGCACCGTATGCTGTTGCCCTAGTTCACGAATCAGCTTCAGTGTTTCGTTCTGTTGATTGGGATCAAGCCCTGCGGTTGGCTCATCAAGAATCAATAAAGGGGGATCAGACAAAAGGGCATCGGCTAATCCGACACGTTGCCGATACCCTCGCGATAACGTGCCCACCAGGCGTCGGCGAACACCTTCCAGACGACAGCGATCAATGGTGTAATCGATCCGTTCACGTCGCTTACTTCGGTCAACCCCTTTGATCTGAGCCCTGAACTGCAGGTATTCAATCACTCGCATTTCAGCGTACAGCGGTACATTCTCAGGAAGGTAGCCCAGGTTTTCACGTACCTTCATCGAATCATTCATAATGTCGTAGCCCGCAATCGTAGCGGTGCCACTGGTTGCAGGAATATACGTAGTCAGAATTCTCATGGTGGTCGATTTCCCGGCGCCATTAGGGCCGAGGAAGCCGACTACTTCCCCTTTTTTGACTGAGAAACTGACATTATCTACAGCGATGACCTGGCCAAACTGTTTCGTCAGTTGGTGAACTTCGATCATATGACTCATGAATGAGACTTTCCCATGAGGAGTGATAACGCGAGGACTATAATTCTAAGGAAAGTCGACAGTAGATATTTCTCCCTGCCGTCAGGCATTGGCAGCCTGAATTGCCGATGAATCGACACCGAAAATTTTAGTAGTCAGCGTGAGTATTGTCTACCAGCCTTTTAAATAACTGTTTTTGTCAGAATGAGTGGCACTGCCTCGGTGCTTAGTCGCTGAAGTATCCGTGCAAGGCATCGCAACCAGTGGTTTTTATCACTTGGTTGCCCACCCAACGGTGATCCACTCTTTGAGTCGCTCCGGCGTTTTGAAGAACTCAATCTTGCGATGGGTGTATTTAACATCGGGGTTGGGATCCATGACAGCAAGCCCATCTGCATCGGAAACGCCATAGACGACGACTGCATGTCGCATGACGTTTGAAAAATACGTCATGTAAAGATGACCGAACTTTTCCAGTTTGGTTCGCATGTAGGCAAGTGTCAACTTTGCGGGATCGAGGAAATCAATCTCCATGCCGTAGTCCAACGCTAACGTTCGGTAGGGCTCCATGGAGTGTCCCTTCAGAGAGCCATCGCTATCTTCCTGGTCCTTGTAGTCGTTGAGTAGTTTATCCTTAGTCTGTCGCCTTCTCCGCCAGGCGCTGCCATCAACTTCAGTGCTGATGCCATTCCAGGTGCCGCCTTTCTCGCCAAACACACCAACAACACAGGCCAGCCACGATTCCATAGCTGCAGCCCAGCAATGTGCTTCGCTGCCTTGGCTGACAAAGGGTGGATTAAACCGATAGAAATGAGCCATGACTTACTCCTTGTACGATGGGTACTACTATTTGAGCGTCATTTTAACGGAGATGGAGGACAAACGCTAAAGCAAAATGGGGCTATGTGGCACTGCACGGGTGCCACTGTTTCGGTACTTCGTAACAGTGCCAAGCCGGCAGTAGACTTCACTCGCTTCGCGAGTTGCTCGGGTGCCCTGGTTTGGTCGTACTCGACCTAACCAGGACGGAACTATCATATTCCTCGGCATTGTTAGCCGGAGTACCGCCAAACGATGGCACCCGTGCGTTGTAGCTTGCTGCTCGACAACCTCTGTGATAGTATCGTTTCAAATATGAGGAGTTTGTGTCATGTGGACTTCCAAACTACTTGTGGTCGTTTACGTGCTGTTCTTTCTTCAGGGCACCACTAGCACGCAAGAAATTGAATACTACCGGATCATCAACAAAGCGTCAGGAAAAGTGTTGGATGTCGAGAATGGCTCCGGAGACCTTCGCGCTAAAATTGTGCAGTTCACTCGTCAAGATCGATCCGAAACCCAGCAATGGCAGATCGTACCTTTCGGTAACTTCTGCCAAGTGGCAAATCGAAAAAGCAGCTATGTATTGGATGTGCCGAATCGAAGCATCATAGCAGGTGCCCCTCTGGTGCTATACACTTCGAATCCAAACCGTAAGGATAACCAGAATCAGCTTTGGAAGTTGAACAAAACCAAAGATGGCTATTTCTCTCTGGTGGTGTTACACAGCAACATGGTTCTTACTCTGGAGGAAAACTCCAAAGAGGACAACATCAAAGTTATTCAGGCAAAATTTGTGGGAAATGATACCCAATTATGGCAACTCGAATCAACCAAATCGAAGAAAGCATCGAATTCCAAACAGCCGCCTAAGAAGAAACAGTAGCCAGTTGAGTAGGTGGCACTGCTTCACGTACTCGTAAAGCAGTGCTGGAACACACGAAGATTTTGCACAACCAGCACTGCTTGCGGAATACCGAAAGCAGTGCCAGTGCGTTGACGAACTTCATGAATCAGGAGGTGGAAGTCCTTTCAGACAGTCGTTCTCCGGTCTGTAGCCAAGCGAGCTGGCGTCACCGAAAGGTGAAGTCAGGAGCCTCGGGAGGCGAAGGGGCAGTCCGCAGGAGTACGAACTCGATTCGGCAGGGTGGCACTGCTTCACGTACTCGTTAAGCAGTGCTGGGACACGCGAATATTCTGCACTTCCAGCACCGCTTGAGGAGTACCTAAAGCAGTGCCACTCCACCGTGCGGAGGACTGCCCTGGGCATCCACCTCTTCCTCATCGAGCAAGCCTTTCTATTTCCCAGGCATGCTCGCAACATTCCCCGAACGCAGGGCCATGTTGGCAAGGTGCGCAGCCGCAGCCGACGCTACACCTGTCTCCGCGGGGGCTGTTGGCGCCTTTCTGCTTTGGATGCAAGCGAGCCAATTCTCCAGATGCACTAACTCGCCATCAGGCTTGTCATAGAAGTCAGCCCCCTTGTAAGTGGGTTTGGTCGCAAGCACCTTGCTCTCCAGCGGGCCGCCGCCCTCGGGCTGGAATTCGTACCGACCTCTGTCCAGGTACAACGTGCCTTTGGTTCCCATCAGCGTCAGCATGGCACGGTAGTGAGCGTTGCTGAAAGTTCCTTCGTAGTGAACCTGAATGGGGGTTTGGTTGGCACGCGGATACTCCAGCAGCGTTTGCACGGTGTCCGGCGTTTCCCAGTCGCCTTGCGAATGCTGCGAGCTGCCCATCGACCAAGCCCGGCTCGGCTTGCTGACGCCCGCCATCCAGTGAAAAACATCCAGGAAGTGGACCATCAAGTCGGTGAAGAGTCCGCCGCCAAAGTCCCAGAACCAGCGCCATTCGCGCATGCGATAGGCATCGAAAGGCTGCTCGCGAGCCGTGCCGAGAAATGCCTTCCAATCCACCTGGTTGGGGCTGATATCGTATTTGGCCCGACCCCGCTGGGCGGCCCACCGATTCCAGGACAGATGGGCTTTGAAGATTTGACCGAGTTTCCCAGCCTTGACGTATTGCTCATACGCTTCGATCAGATGCGGCATGCTCCGTTGCTGCATGCCCACCTGCACGATGCGCTGATGCTGATTCTGCGCATCGATGACCGATTGCCCTTCTTCGAGATTATGCGTGAGAGGCTTCTCTACATAGACATCTTTGCCGGCCTGACAGGCGGCGATCGTCCACGGAACGTGCAGATGATCCGGCGTGGCAATCAGTACCGCCTGGATGTCTTTGCGATCAAGAATCCTGCGTCCATCACGATCCGCAACTACTTCTCTGCCGAGTTGCTTCTGGGTCGCAGCCAGCGCGCCATCCCACACATCAGCGATGGCTACCACCTCGGCATTTTGAGATTTCATCAAGGTTTGCAGCAGATGGCGACATCTGCCGCCCGTGCCGATCAGACCAATACGGATTCTGTCGAGGCAATTGGCGTGCGAGGAGGCAGCCCAACCCAGTGCAGTTCCTGCGGTTGTCATCACAAAGTGCCGGCGAGAGGGCATGGCATCGTTCCTTTGTTAGTTACGGCCAATTATGGAACCCGAGTGTTTTGCAACACTCTATCGAGTTTCTCGAGCGTTCGAAGGGTAGGTGAGTGTTTGCCGCTTTCCAATCGGGAAATCGTCTCCTGCCTCACTCCTGCCAGCTTAGCCAACTCTTCCTGCGTCAACCCGGCGGCCTGCCGCCGCTGCATGATATTGCGTGCCATGGAAACGCGGGCGAACTCCACTGCAGGCCGGTTGCCCTGGGCATCGGCCGGGGGGAAGGCCGGAAGGGGTGACGACAGGGTCCGGGCAGCACGTCTTTCTAATCGAAGCAGCTCTGTTTCTTCGATCAGAACATATCGTCTGCCCTTAACCAGTTGGATCATTCGTTTGGTGACTTGTGCAGGCATCAACTTAGTCCTCGTAAAAGCCGTCACGATGGCCGATCTTTTCGATGACTACCTGGTTGTCCGAAACGAAGAACTGCAACCGATAGTCACCCGTACGAAGTCGGTAATGGCCAGCCAAGTCGCCCCGAAGAGGTTTAGCTCCACTCACATTGGGCCAGTTACTGAGCCGATGAAAGAGTTTGTTGACACGTTGCTATATAACTAACGGCAACTCGATGAACTCTTGTTGTGCTTTCGCGCCGACAACAACCTCGAAAGGCATGAGTCACCCTTTCACAGACTAGTGAAGAGTGGCAAGTCGTGGCGCATGCTGACTAGCCGGCCCTTAATGATAAATACATCCTATCGCTTATGACAAACTTGTCAAGTTGCTTTGTGCGCTGGTGCCATAGTCTGGCCGTACTCGGCCGTCGAATTCTCGAAACAACTTTCGTTAGCCTCACTACGGATCAGTCGGCATCGTTTCCAATCAATCCAGTGCGGAGTTGATCGCCCTTGTAATGATTGAGTAGGCGGCGGTGAGGGAAATTGGCAAGAGTGCTTCTATGAGCCAGCATAGTTAGACGGAAATAACCTATGGCATGGGAGCATACCTGCCCGTCGGGGCAGCCGGGTGCCCGGATTAATTGCCCAAAGCGATCAGCCGTGGCAGGGTCGTGCGGTACTCCGCTCGACCCTGAAGTCTCGCGGAGAAGTTACTCCTCAGCAACAGGGTCGAGAATGAGTACATTCACGACCCTGCCACCACTTGTCAATCTCAAAATGATCCGGGCACTTGGCTGACGCATTTGGTCAGAAGAAGAGGATGTCTCCTTCAAGTTCGTTGAAATCCCAAAGCAGCGCTTCCAGGATGGCAATGATATCGTCGTAATCACGCAGAAACATATCCGCACCGGAACCGCCGATCAAGGTGTCAATGCCTGAATTGCCAGCCAGGTAGTCATTGCCTTCCCCCGCATTGATCACATCATCGCCCGCGCCGCCGTAGATGGTGTCGTCGCCTGCTCCCGTATTAATGAAATCATCGCCATCTTCACCGTATATGAGATCGTTTCCGTAACCGGTGGTAATCGTGTCGTTGCCTGCCGACCCCCAGTACTCCACGGATCCCGAAAAAGTGGAAGCATCTAGAATATCGTCACCGCTCGTGCCATACAAGCTGACGCCTTCAAGACTTGCGGCAGGGATGAGTACCCCATCCAGTTCGAAGAAAGTGTCTGTAACCAAGACGGTTTGATGATTCGATTGAAAGCTGATGAAGTCCACGCCCGATCCGCCGTCGAGCATGCTGTCGCTGATGTCTGCAGCCAGGAAATCGTCGCCCGCTTCACCAATGAGCTGATCGACGCCCTCGGCGCCGAAGAGAAAGTCAGGGCCATCACCACCCAGCAAAATATCATCACCTTCATCGCCAACCAGTTCATCGTTACTGGGGCCGCCCAGCAAGAGATCGTTGCCTTCGCCACCATAGAGCAGATTGTTTCCACCGTATCCTCCGGAGAGCCTATCATTCCCTTCAAACCCGGTGAACCAGACGCCTCCTCCAAATGAGCCAGCCAGCAGGGTGTCATCGCCACTGGTACCATTGATGACATAGAAATCCATGTCGATAGCGCGAACGGTATGATTGGCAAGAAATACGCGTGTATTCGTTATATTTGCTTGTGAGACACTCTCGACGAATGTGACAATATCATACCCTGTTCCACCCACCCAGCGAATATCCTGCTCATCGACTTCGAAGAAACCATCTCCCTCACCGCCGATCAGAATGTCTGCTCCCTCCCCACCTGTCAAAAAATCAAGTTCGCCGTGTGCCCGAATGATATCGTCGCCAGCATCTCCATAGAGATAATCCATCATGTTGGAGCCGTGAATGGTATCATTGCCGTCTCCGCCGAAGATGTAGATACCAGCGCTGTTGACATCAAAGGGAGCAGAACGCACATCGATAAAGTCATCGCCTTCATCCCCATAAATGCTGAGCGATGAGGCAGCAATTATTCGATCATTGCCTGGCCCGCCATGTATGCTGTCAAAGTAGTAGCTGGAATACTGTCCACGTGAAACAATGTTGTCATCCCCCTCGCCGCCATCCAACTGAATACTCTGCGCAATCGTACGAATGACATCATTCCCGCCCAGTGCTCTCACTTTGACAGAATATCCCGGAAACTGGTCGAAATCAAAGACATCGTCGTTCTCACTTCCCGTAACATCGAGCGCGCCGATGTTGAGGTAGTTCTGTCCTGTGAGAATGTTTCCATTCATATTGATTCGCGTGGCGGTAACACGAAGCGTACCTGAGAAGGAATCAAATGCCAGGACATTGTTGCCGCCGCCACCATTGAACGAAAGATCGAACTCATCGCCGTGCAGAACATCTTCATCAGCCAGACCATTCAGTCGATCCGCACCAGCATCTCCATAAATAACATCATGGCCCACGGTGCCCGTTACCACATCATCTCCTGGACCACCGTGTATGATCGTTGGCAGGAACTGACCCGGGAAAGTTGGCTCAGGATCACGCAGGTTGAATAGATCAATCTGATCGTTGCCTTCCATTCCATTGACGATCAGTTGTTCCGGTAGATGAACGCCGAACCCGTTGCTGAATAACTTGCCGGTATAACTAAGCACTGTCTCACCGTTCAAGTACACTTCAGCGCGGTAAAGGGTTGAACCTTCAATCGGGAACATTGCAGAAGTAATAACATCGGGGCCTGGTGTTCCGTTAATCACTATCGCAGGTACTGTGCGATCTTCCAGAACTTCCAGTTGCAATGGAATTCTACGTAAACCTTTAGCGTTTCGAGGAGTGAACATAGTAACCTCAGAATTGAAAAAGTCGTATTAGCAGGTCGATATACTAATCTCTCTGAAACTGATTGCAAACAAAATTACGTTATGCTGAGTTCTAGCGTTCTAGCGGCAGGGTGGCTCTGATTTACCATAGACGGTTGCCGTGCCACTGCTTCACCTACTCGTTAAGCAGTGCTGGACCTCGCGAAATCTATGCATAACACAGCACTGCTTTCGGAATACCGAAAGCAGTGCCACAACCAGAGTTACTTATCGTTGATACACCAGCGTCACATAATTCGTAATGCTTTCATACTTCTTCCCCTGGTGTTCGCCGGATTCCTTGACGATGTGTCTGGCACGCAAGCCATACAGACCTTTGGGGGCGTCTTTCATATCGAAAGTGACGACGCCTTCCTTGTTCGTTTTGCCTTTGAGTTCTTTGAATCCATCGGGACCAACGAGAACGACTTCGGAGTCTACTACCGGATCGCCTTCATATTCCACGATAAACGTTCCAGTCTTGTCTTCACGAGCTTGCAAAGGCTGACAATGGAAACAGGCGGAGTCTTTCAAGTCGCCATTCTTGTAAATGCAGTAATAGTTCAAGAGCATGGGCGGATTGTTGCCCCGCTGGAATACGCCGTAGGTACACTTGCCTCGAATGACATGGGATTTTTCTGGGAATGCGGCAACGAAGGCTGCGGTTCCCTTTTCCATCGACAGATCAACATGCTTGGTGGCTGGATCGTGAACGTAGAGACCAGTTTGCTTTACTTTGTCAATCAGCTCGGCATTGTCCACATCGGGAGCCAGCTTATCACTGAAGACCAGCTTCACGGTGTTAGGCTTGTCGCCAGGCAACAGCCAGAGGAAATGAGCATGGCAGATGCTGGACAGCATCAGCGAGGTTAAAAGTGCAACAGCAAGACGCAACATGGCAGTCTCCAGAAACATTGACTTTTTTGTCCTTATTAAACTAAGAGACGGATTCTTTATTTCCAGAGGCATGGGAAAATCTCAGAGACTGTTGGCAATCATGCTGGTTCGTCGGTTTAATAGAGAAGTAGTTCCCTCTCCCCCTCGGGGAGAGGGTTAGGGTGAGGGGTTTTATCTCATGGCGTAAGCCTATCGTGTTACGATCATTTGCAATCAAGACGATGGGCTTACGCCACAAAAATTTCCCCTCACCCCCCAGCCCCTCTCCCCAGGAGGGAGAGGGGGATAAATCGAAACACGAGGTCAGTGTGTTTTCCAAACAACTTCCGCTGGCAGCGTTGATTGAACATTGTCGGGCCACCCGTCACATGCTGGAGACAGGTTTGACGTTGCCACAGGTCATGAGTCATCAGGCAAAATCAGGACCGGCTGCCATGAAACCGGTAGCCAAAAGGCTGGCTGCCAGCCTGAAAGCGGGAGAAAGCCTGCAGGATGCCTTGGAAGAGGAAAAAGAGTATTTTCCCCCACTCTATCTATCCTTGGGTGCAGTTGCAGAAGAGACAGGCAATCTTCCTGAAGTGCTTCGAGAGTTGGAACACTTCTTTTCCATGCAACTCAGTCTCTGGAAGAAATTTGTTGCCCAGATCACCTGGCCTTGCATTCAGTTCGTGCTGGCAACGCTGGTTGTCACACTTCTGATCTGGCTGTTAGGTATTCTGGGTGATGGCAAACATGGCATGAGCGTCTTTGGTCTGCAGGGATCCAAGGGAGCAGCCATCTTCTTCTTTGGCGTTTGGGGATTTGTTCTTGCCATCTTCGTGGGAATCTATGTTTTGCGAAATGTTGTGGGGCGTGGGCCGTTGATTGATGGCATGGCATTGAAGCTCTATGCACTGGGGCCAACACTCGAAGCATTGGCATTAGCCCGGTTTTCCCTGGGCATGTCGGTGACACAGGAAGCAGGAGTAGCTCCGGAAACCGGCATCAAGCTGGCCTTGGAATCTACCAGTAATCATGCCTACATCGCCAGGGTGGTTCCTGCTCAGTCGATGCTGAAAAGTGGTGAAACCCTGGCAGATACCCTGCGGGAGCAGCATATTTTCCCCGAAGTGTTTGTGGATGTGGTTCACACTGCCGAAGTGAGCGGCAAAGAGCCTGAAACCTTTGCCCGTCAGGCAAAACAATACAGCGAGATTGCTGAAGCACGTCTCAAAATACTCGCTACCGCAGCCTATTGGCTCGTCTGGCTGATGGTAGCCATCTTTATCATCGTTCTGATTTTCAACATCTTCAGCCAATATGTCAGTGCTCTGAGCGGAATTGGATAAACTTGGCATCCAGTTTGCGTTAGAATGTAAATACATCATGCAGACTCGCAATCCTGCATCGTTGAGGAATTAATCATGCCGCAAGCCGTAGCAGATCCGGAAGCGCTCAAGCGTTTCGCGCAACAGTTGCAGAACTTCACACAGACTATCCAGACCGGGCAAACCGTGCTGCAGGCACAACTCAATGCCCTGGGTGATACCTGGCGTGACCAGGAGCACGAAAAGTTTCTGACAGCGTTTCAGGAACTGAAAATCATGGTGCAGCGATTTACCGCTGCGGCCACCGAGCACGTGCCGTTCCTGCATCGCAAAGCCAAGCGCATTGAAGAATATCTGCAGCAGCGATGAGCAGACGCGTCAGCCAGCCGATTAGCCGTGGCAGGGTTATTCGGTACTCCGAATGACCCTGCTGGATGTGCAAAACTCAGTAGTTTTGCAGGGTCATGCATGAGTACATGCATAACCCTGCCACATCTCTCGGCATTAAATAGTCACATCACTCAAGTGATGTAGGAGTATTTGTGGTGATGGAGGTGCTATGAGTTCCGGAGCCAATGTAACTTCCGTCGATGCCTTGACCGAATTCCGTGCTGCCTGGGTCGATTTGCAGGAAAAGATCATCATTGCACTCTCAACCACCGAAGGTGAGATAACTTCAGCCTTTCGTTTTCTTGAGCAGCAGCAGCAGCATTGGAAAATGGAAGAACTGAAAAGGCATGAAGCCTACGTGGAAGCGAAACAGATTCTCAAGCGCAAGGAACTGGGCCGCGCTTTCGGTCACAAAATCGACGCCACCGTTGCAGAAGAAGACGCCCGGAAAGCCAAGGTAAAATGGCAGGCTACCGAGGTGAAAGTAGCCAACGTCAAGAAATGGAAGCCCCGGTTAGAACATCAGGTGAACGATTACCTGGGCCCGCGACAGGGTTTATCCGTGCAGGCTGAGACGGAAATGGTGCGTGCACTGGCATTTCTCGATCAGAAAATACAAAGCCTGGATCAGTATCTGAAACTGCAGGCGCCTGTCGCTGTTGCCGGAGGTACCAAGCCATGACATCCGGAGTAGGCACGGTACAGCTTCAGGACGGACTCAAAAAACTGCTCATCAAGTGGGAAGAAACCAAAGCCTGCTGGGACGATCAGGTGCGGAAGGATTTTGAACGAAAGTTCATCGAGCCGCTGGTCGACCAGTTGAAGACAACCATGCAGGCACAGGAAGATTTGTCACGCATGATGCAGGCCTGTTATCAGGACTGCAAATAGAGAACACCAACCCTCATCAGATAGATGGTACTATGCCAGAACCACTTTTGCTCAAGCGCTTGCGAGACCTTGTCCATCAAGTTCGATCTGCCATCCAGAATCGAACAGCGTCAGAGAATGAACTGGCAACGGTTCACCTGGAGAAAGCCCAGGCTGCTGAAGACACCTGGAAGCAAATTCAGGTTGATCTGAAGCAGAGGCAGGAAAAGCAACTTGCTGAGCTGGATCAGGAGTTCAAGGATCGCAAACTGAAATTTGCTCAGTCTGCCCATGCTGAACTCGAATCGACCAAGCAGGCATTGGCTAAAGCCGAGCAGGACATGACTGGCAGGCATTACCTGGAGACGGAAAGTCTCAAACGTGCTTATGAAGATGCAGTCTGGTCAACCAAGACCATTTACGAAGGTGACAAAAAAGCTGCCAATGAGAGTCTGCGGGCGAAAGAACACGAGGCACACGCAGCCTGCCAGAAACTGCGTGGCTTCCTGAAACAGGCGGAAGAAACCCTGGTAGCCTGGCGACTTCGGCCTGAATATGCCGAGCTACCCAAAGTGGAGCCACTCAAAGTATCTGAGGGAACGTCGCCCAAAAACCTGCTTGAACAAATGGTAAAAAAAGGGGAAGCACAATTATCCAAGCTGCAAGGCTTGCTGCTCCCAAAACTGGTGCAACTCCGAATTGTCATCCCCTTCGCCATCATTCTCACTGCATTGCTGACCATTCCGGTGATCATGCTGACCGGTAATAAACTCGTCGGCGCTGCCATGGGTATACCAGCAGCAGCAATCATCAGCTTTGCCATTGTCTACTCGGCTTACCAGGTTGCAGCCTGGCAGGCTCGTAAAGCGACGTTTCCACTGGGCGATACCGTAGCAGAAGCACTTACCCTCGAGCCTCATTGCAAAAAAGAAGCTGAGGTGGAAATCAAGCATCTGCTGAAGAAGCTGCAGGATCAGAAAAATGCTGACCTGGAAGCGCACGACAAGACTTTTGTCCCGCAGATCAAACAGCAGAAGATTACCTTCGAGCAGGAATCCAAATCTTTCTTCGCCAGTAAGGATACCAAGCTCGCTGAAATGCAGGCTCGATTCAAGACCGACATGGATTCCATTGAGAGTGAGCACAAGTCAAAACTGGAGCGTATCAATACTGCATATTCCAGCGACTTGAAAAATGCGGAAGAAAATTATCAACGCGATGCAGTAACCGTTCGCCAGCGATACCAGGAAGCTCGAAAGGGAATGGTGCATGCCTGGAAAACTTCACTCGAAAACATCAAGAATGAATCTGCATCGCTGAAACAGGATGTTGCGACGATCTGCCCAGCGTGGAACAACTGGAAATCACTGCCGTCGGCGAATGGCATGCCCGATGTCGTGCAGTATGGCGAATTCACCATCGACTTTGCCAGCATACCTGGTGGCATTCCTGCTGATGCTGAGCTCAAAGCCGAGCCGCCTTTGAAACAGACTGTTCCTGCATTGGCTTCATTCCCTACCGGTGGCAATGTCTTGTTGAAGGCAAACGGGCCAGGCAAGGAAGCTGCTATCGAGGTTTTGCAGCAACTGACTTTGCGGTTCCTGACCCAGTTGCCTGCAGGCAAAGCCAGGCTGACCATTTTCGACCCTGTCGGGTTAGGCGACAACTTTGCCGCCCTCATGCACCTGGCGGATTACGATGAAGCACTGATCGCCCACCGCATCTGGACGGAAGAGCACCATTTCGAACAACGCCTGGTCGATCTGACCGGCCACATGGAAAGCATCATTCAAAAGTATCTACGAAATCAGTATCCGAGCATCGAGGCTTACAATCAGGATGCAGGCGAAGTAGCTGAACCTTTCCGCTTGCTGGTGGTGGCCAACTATCCAGCTAATTTCAATACCGAAGCCGCCAAGCGACTGGTCAGCGTGGCAGCCAGTGGTTCGCGATGTGGAGTGAGCACCTTTATCAGCATGGACACCAGTGCCGATCAGCCTCGAGATATCAACCTGACCATTCTGGAAGAGAACAGCCTGTTGTTCGCGTGGAAGGATGGACGCTTCAGTGCAGGCGACCCGGACTTTGCCGATCTGCCCTTAAGCATGACTGTTCCACCCGATGACCAGCGTGTTACCGAACTCCTCAATCAAGTGGGCAAGGCAGCTCGCGATGCAGCCAAGGTGGAGGTGGCATTCAAGCTCATTCATCCTAACTTTGAGCAGAAACCAGTGTGGTATGCCGACAGCGCCACGGGTTTGAACATCCCTCTCGGGCGTGTCGGTGCAACGCGTCGGCAAGCCCTCACGCTGGGGCAGGGCACCTCGCAACATGTGCTGGTTGCAGGCAAGACGGGTTCAGGCAAATCGACTCTGCTCAATGTTCTTATCACGAATGCTGCCTTGCACTACAGCCCTGAACAACTCGAAATGTACCTGATTGATTTCAAGAAAGGCGTTGAATTCAAGGCTTATGCGGTGCATGCACTGCCTCACGCCCGCGTTATTGCCATTGAAAGTGAACGAGAGTTTGGCTTGTCGGTATTGCAGAAACTCGACGCGGAATTGAAACACCGAGGAGAGCGTTTCCGTGAACTGGGTATTGCCAACATCAAGGATGTGCGTGAAGCAGATCAAAATGCCATGTATCCGCGTATTCTGCTCATCGTCGATGAGTTCCAGGAATTTTTTGTCGATGACGATCGGCTGTCGCAGGAAGCTGCTCTGCTGCTTGACCGGTTGGTCAGGCAGGGCCGTGCCTTTGGTATCCATGTCATCCTTGGTTCACAAACCCTGGGAGGCGCCTACACGCTGGCTCGCAGCACCATCGATCAGATGGCGGTTCGCATCGTGCTGCCCTGTTCAGAATCGGATGGGCACCTGATTCTGGGCGACGATAACCATGCCGCCCGCCTGCTCAGCCGGCCAGGCGAGGCCATCTACAACGATGCCAGCGGCCGCGTGGAAGGCAATCATCCGTTCCAGATCTGCTGGCTCGATGATGATCAGCGGGAACAACTTCTGGAAGACATTCACAAAAAGTATGTCGGCTCGCCGGGCAAGTTCCAGTTTGCAGAACCGATTGTCTTTGAAGGCAATGCCCCTGCGGAACTCAGTCGCAGCAGACCCTTGCTGGCAGCCTTGGAGAAATTACCTGCACAGGCCCCCAAAGAACCTGCAGCACTCCTCGGCGAAGCCATCGCCATCAAGGATGCTTCCACTGCCGTATTCAAACGGCAGTCGGGCAGTCAGTTGCTCATTCTGGGACAGGATGAACGTGCCGCAGTCGGCGTCCTGGCAGGTTCACTGGTCAGTCTGGCCTGCCAGCATCCGCCCGGTACTGCAAAATTCTTTGTCCTGGCTGCGAACTTTGAAGTGGAACCTGCACAGGCCTTGCACCGCCTGATTAAACTCCTGCCGCATGAAGTGGCAACCGGTCAACATCGCGAAGTAAGCCAGCACATGCAGACCCTGCACGATGAGTTAACTGCACGACGATCACTACCTCCCGATGCCCCCATGACACCGATTTTCGTTGTCATTCACGGGTTGCATCGCCTGCGTGATCTCCGCAGAAGCGATGACGATTTTGGAGGTGAGAGCAGTTCATCCCCTGTCAACCAGATGGCCGAACTGGTGAAAGAGGGAGCAACCCTGGGCATACATTTCCTCATCTGGGTAGACACCGCCACGGGTGCAACCCGCTCCTTCGACCGTGCTACCCTTCGCGAGTTTACCCTGCGTGTTCTGTTCCAGATGTCCGCCAACGATTCCTCGAACCTCATCGACAGCCCCGCTGCCGGCAAACTCGGAGCACACCGCGCGCTCTACCATTCCGAAGAAATGGGAACCATCGAAAAATTCCGCCCCTACGGCGTGCCTGATGAAGCGGTTTTCCAGTTGCTGGAAGAGAAGCTCTCAGGGTGGAATCGGTAAATGCTCCCCTCTCCCTTTGAGGAAAGGAGTTGGGGGTGATACGGGATTAAGTTCGAGCATGAATCAGTAAATCCACCTGCAAATTAAGTTGACACTCTATCGCCCAGTGTCACAATGTCGCAAATCGTCCGTTGCGAGATCAGCCATGGCTGCGGCACCAGCGATAAAAACAAAACCGGGTTGGTGTCGGATTTTGCTTGCGACACTGCTGGTCTACCTTTTATCTGTTTGGGTTTTCTGGTATCTGCTCCCAACTCAATCTCGCCTGACTTTTTCTACCGATCCCAGTCTGAACTTTGCCGGCTTTTCGCCCGACAGCAATTTACTGGCAACCACTACCAAGCTCAAAGAACCATTGAAGGATAACAAGGTCTTTGAGATGCCTGTCTATGGTGGTCCCGTACGCATTCATGACATTCAAACCGGCAACGAACGTTTTCAACTCGCCCAGGATTGGCAATCCGTTTCTCATGTAGTCTTCTCACCGGACAGCAAATGGATTGCCACTCTTGCTCAGGATGGTGAGGCTGCCGTTTGGAATGGACAGACTGGCAAAATGCATTTCCGTTTCAAAACTTGTCCGCAAGGCGCCAGGGGATATGGCTATGAATCCGATATGCGCTTCGCACCAGATGGTGTCACTCTGGTGCTGGTCAGCCCAAACGAAAATGATCTGGAAATCTGGGACATTCCATCCGGTCAACCTCGTGCCACCATTCCTAATGTGCGCTGCTTCGGCTTGTCACCCGACGGCAAGACCCTCATTTCTGCAGAATATTTTGCGAAACCTGTGTCTTATTGGAATGGCGTACTCTTCGATTATTTATTCGCAGCTGGAACTTACCTGCCATTGCTCCCACGAGAAATTCTTAGCCAATTGCAATCCATCCATGTTCGTGATCTGCCCACGGGAAAAATACGTTCAAAACTCCACGGCTGGATCCGCGCATCAGCATCTGTCGCTATTTCACACGATTCGAACATGGTGGCGATAGGCACTCATGCTTTCCCAACAGCTCCAGATGAGTTCGACAAAAATCATGCCGAAGTAAGGCAATGGAATCTTTCCACGCTAGATGTGTTGCCAACATTGAAAATCTACAAACCCAGCTTTAGAGGTGTATTTCGATTGAACTACAGCCACAATAATCAGATTCTCTTTACCCATGATGGCGTTGTATCACAGGCTTGGAATGCAACAAAAACACCACCTGTTCAGATAGATGTTTCAGTTTTGGATGTTTCGCCTGATGGGAGACGAGCGGCTTTCGAAAGAACTGATAATCCAGCGAATCCTGTATTTCCAAACACATTGAAGAATCATGTTGTGATCGTTGATCTGCCATCAGGAGCAGAAATTCAAAAGCTGAAAGTCGATCGTCCTACTCTGTCAGTCAATCCTTTGAAATTCAGCCCAGACGGCACCCTGCTGGCGGTGAAGGTAATTTATCATCAAGACGAGGATGGAGTGATTCAGAAATATCTTAGGACTCTTCAATTTCTCTTTAAGGCAAACGGTAATCGCGGGATAGGTGATCCGCATTCGGAAATCAGGTTCTTCGATGTTGCAACAGGGCGTTCACGCGGTGCCATCCATGATCAGTTGCGGAGTTATGGCATTAGCTACACCGCAGACAGCAGCATTTGCTATATTTATGGGTCAGACGGCATACAACTCTGGGACGTGCCACCTCGATCACCATGGGTTAGAGTACTTTCCTTCGCAGCAATACCTTCTGTCCTGATCCTGCTAATTCAACTTATTTCGAGTAGAAGGAGAAGTGTGTCGAGCTATCGAGAGGTACCGCAAGGTTGAATGCTACTAATCGATGGCAACGAGCACATACGATGAGTCGTTAGCGGGTTGGCTGTCGAGGAAAGTCATCGATGAATTACTTTCCATGATTGAAGGTGATATATGTCGCAATGTGACATCGAGGATCTTAAGAAACTTATGTTGGATATCAGTGATGCTGAGGATCGGGCTCGGGTGCCCTAGTCTGGTCGTACTCGACCTGACTAGGGTGTGACCTCGTGAAGTCTGTCTAGCGGTACTCCTTGCGTGAATCGCTATCATCCCTTCGGGATGCAAATCCAACTCGGTGCTACTTCCCCTCAAACACCACCCTGCCATTCACCATCGTCATCACAACCTTGGCTTCCGCAAGGTTATTCTGTTCACGTGCATCAAGGATATCTCGATTCAAAGCAACCAGATCAGCCTGCATGCCAGGCTTCAGTGTCCCCCGTTTTTTCTCGGAAAACATGGCATACGCCGCCTCAGCGGTATATGCATGCAAGGCTTCTTCCACACTGATTCGTTGAGCAGGGAACCAGCCTTGCGGATACTTCCCATCCAGCGGACGACGATTAACCGCAGCATCAATTCCAACCAGCGGATTCAGCGGAGCCACCGGCCAGTCTGACCCAAACGAGAGTGTTGCCTGATTATCCAGCAGGCTGCGGTAGGCATAAGAACTGGAACAACGTTCGGTTCCTATTCTTCCTTCCGCCCATCGGCCATCATCCACTACGTGGTAAGGCTGCATGGATGCAATGACTGAGCTTTCCTTGAAACGCACATAATCTTCGCGACGCAGATGCTGGGCGTGTTCAATGCGGAAGCGACGGTCTCGTGAGCCATTCTGTTTGTTCACCTCGGCAAAGATGTCAAGCAGCCGGGCGTTTGCCTCATCGCCGATGGCATGCACCACTACCTGCAGTCCTGCTTTGTCTGCAGCCAGGGCCATGTTGAGCATGCTTTGCGGCGGCGTTACCCAGACACCGGTTTGCCCGGCTTCATGGCGATAGCTTTCAAACATCTTGGCAGTGCTCGAACCGAGCGAGCCATCCATATATCCCTTCACACCGCCAAGCTGAACCAGACCATGGCGTGTTCCCTCACTCTTTATCAGGCTGGCTAGTTGTCGCGATTCCGAAATAGGCCAGAAATGCCTGATGCGTAGTGTCATTTCCCCTTTGGCTTGCAGGTTCTTGTAAATGTTCCAGAGTTTCAGCCTGACGTTCTTTCCTGATCCATCGATATCGTCGATACTGGTCACACCCACGGATCGAGCTTCTTCCAGTGCACGCTTGACCCCTTGCAGAATCGCCTCATCATCAGATTCGGGAATCAGATGCCCGACCAGGCCCATGGCATTATCGCGTAAAGCGCCGGTTGGTTCCTTCGTATCCGGGTTTCGAACAATTTCTCCGCCACTGGGGTCTTTGGTATTGGCATTGATTCCAGCCAGCTTCAACACATGCGTGTTGGCCAGTGCCATGTGCCCATCGTATCGGCGAAGAAAGACGGGTCGGCCCGGCGAAACATATTTATCAATGATGCTGGCGGTTGGCAGTATTCCGTTAAACGTTCGATCATGATCCCAGTTGCCACCGAGCAGCCATCGACCTGGTGGCAGCTTCTGGTCGAATTCCTTCAGCTTGGCGCCAAACTCAGCTTCATTGGCACAGAGCTTCAGATCAACCTGGCTGAGAAAGATGCCTGCCCCCAGGAAGTGAACATGGGAATCGTGAAAGCCGGGAACAATCCGTTTTCCCTGAAGGTCAATGCGCTTGGTCGCTGGTGCCTGATACTGCCTGATCTGCTGATCATTGGTGACCGCGAGAATGGTGCCCTGACGAATCGCAATGGCGGTTGCATGGTTATTCGGTGATTTGATCCCAGCCCAGATTTTCCCATTGAACAGAATAATGTCGGCAGGATTCTGAACATCCTGTGTCATTGCAACACTGCCGATGAACAGTAATCCAAGCAGGCTAACGCAGAGTCTTTGCATAACTGATTCCTTCATCGATCAGGATGAATCCCAGCGAGGTGAGCATCTTGCGGGCCTCGGTATTATCCGACGAAATCACGGTTTCCACGACTTGAAACATCTGGTCGTTCAAATGCTGGAGCGTATGGGCCATCAGGAATTTACCCAGCCCCTGTCCGCGCAGTTCTTCTTTCACCTTGAGATCATACAGCCCGGCTTGTGGCGGCTGGTTCTTGCTCAGGAATTGTGTCATTTCAGCAGCACGAAGTTCTGCTACCGGTTGCTCGAGAGCCGAATCGAGAAGTTGAAAAACAGTGGTCTCCATGCCGCCATGCAGCGCCTCGTCATACCAGTTGATGACGGGTCGCGGGATATTCCTCATTTCATATTTGCGCCGCAGGTGTGTAAAACGTGGATCACCCCAGGAGATAGCCTGCGTCATCTGGCGATGATAAATCTCATACTTTTCAGCAGCAGTGTAACCCTGCTTTTCAATGAAAAGATCGACGCCTGTCATGGATTTGAGCACACCAGCCGGGCTGATGCTTCCCAGCATGCCCCAGCAGTAAGGCATCCGGTCTGCATTGCATCCGAACCGTGCATCGGTCGTGCCTTTGGATTTGAGATAGCCTTCTGCAGACTTCAACAACTTCGTACCAATGCCCTGACGACGATAATCAGCATGAACGAGGAGGAGCGACACGACACCCTTGGCATAATCAACCTTGTCTTTGGTGGCAGCAGCACCAAACCCAGCCAATGCAGCGCCGATGATCTGTTTGCTGTCCTGGCGAGTTGTATCCAGTGCCAGTTGAAGGGCAGCTGGTTCAAACCATGGCTTGCAGAACCATTGCAACTCAAGAAAAAACGGTTTGATGCCTTTACAACAGCCGCGCGTAGTCAATGATGAATTCCACAGATCGACCAGACCTGGGTTGTCGTCATTCCGATATGCACGATAAACGATAGTCACCTTGATACCCCGTTTCGCGGGTTCATTACAATATACCGGCGTAGAGTGCAGGAACCAGCAGACAAGAAAAGATGAATGGAGAAAATCACCTATGGTGAATGAAGCGGGATTAGCCAGTCTGATGCATCCATGGCGTCTGTTGACTGCAGACCTGCCTGGTATTGGTGGGATGCTCAAGCAGCAACTGGAGGATTTTCAAGTCGAAGAAATCCCAGCCTATCTACCCTCAGGCGAAGGAGACCATCTTTACCTCTGGATTGAAAAACGCGATATAGGTGCTGAGTTCTTCCTGCGCCAGATTGCCCAACGCCTTGAAATACCTATCGGTGAAATAGGAACTGCGGGCAATAAAGACCGCCGAGCGGTCACCCGCCAATGGGTATCAGTTCCAACCAAGGCAGAGCCAAAATTGAGTCAACTTGAGGGAGATGGAATCAAGGTACTGCAAGTCAGTAAACACCAAAACAAGTTGCGACTGGGGCATTTACATGGCAACCGGTTTGAAATTGTGGTTCGAGAGATAAGTCAATCAGAGAGTCTTTCTGCAATTATTGATCGGATTAACCAGGCAGGCTTGCCTAATTATTATGGTCAGCAGAGGTTCGGGCGAGATCAGGAGACGTTGCATTCAGGCTGGCGGATGCTGCACGGGGAACGCCTCAAGCTGAATCCGTTTGTCCGGAAATTGTCGCTCTCCGCAGTGCAGTCTGCCTTGTTTAACCGGTGTTTATCCGATCGCATGGAGGATGGATTTTTCAGACAGGTACTTCCGGGTGATGTCATGGGGAAGTGGCCAGCCGGTGGTATGTTTATTGCAGAAGATCTTACAACAGAGCAGACTCGACTTGATAATCGCGAGATCATTCCCATGGGACCGATGTTCGGCAGTCGCATGCGGGCAGCCCAACAGCAGGCTCATGAAAGAGAAATGCTACTGCTGCAACAACACCATTTGACCATGGATCAATTTGATCGAGGCGGCAAATTACTGGAAGGAACCCGAAGGCACAACTTTATCTATGTCGATGAACTGCAATGGAAGGCAAACGAAAGCTCTATTACTTTGAACTTTCGTTTGCCTGCCGGTAGTTATGCCACGGTATTCCTGGCAGAAATCATGAAGACTGAGATGACTGCTGTCGGCGACTGATGTGCCCTGGTTGACCGGGTAGTGGAGTAGGCTCGGCCACCTTTCTGTAACCCATGGCATGAAGCACTTCCAGGACTTCACTCCACGTGGGGAATTGCCGACCTGCCAACCTCTTGTACAAGTCCATGTTGCTCATGAACTCGACTTCCTCGCCGGAGTAATCACGTTCGCAGGTAGTGGGATCTACCTGACGGCGGCGTTCGACGGTACGTCGATCGGTGCCGGTTCTGCGCTCGAAAGCCACAGGTATTTGTTTTTTACGACGATCAGATGAGCCTGATCCACGTCGATCTACGGTCGCACGGCGATCAACATTGACAATTTGATCGGCGGCACGCCTGTTCTGCATCTTATCACTCATGGACGCAACCTGGTGGGACATCCTTCCGTGGAAGTTTCGGAAAGCTGGGCGAAGCTGTAGTGCAAAACAGGTGTCCCCGGCCTGTTTCATGGTTTTATCATACCGGGGCGTGATTCGATACGCCATGCACTTTTCACTATGTTTTGATTCTTTGAGCGATTACGAGTCAAATCGTAGGACGTATAAGGTGCAATCATTCTGCACCAATCCCGAAAACAGGGGAACTTGTAGGGTGCATAAACATGGAACCTTGGCGTGTTCACTTCGTAAGATGAATAATAATTCAACGTTTAAGGGATTATCAGAGTGCCTGATTCGATTTCATCACAAGTCAGCAAGTACATTGATCAACTTCAATTACTCGGTTCAGCCATTGCACTCATTACGGCAATGTGCGGCATCGTCCTGTTTGTGATGTGGTACAAGACCGGCATTCCCAAGGTGCTAGTAGGCAAACAACGTGCAGTCAGAGTCCCCTGGGATTGGCTCGAAGTCTTTCTGGCAGCACTGCTTCTCCTTTTTATCATGGATGCACTGATCATTACTTTACCGTGGGGAAAACACAAACTTCAGACGGAAGATTATGCAGGGTATCAAATCAGTGTCGCTGCATCCGCGATGCAGGTTGCTGCTGACCAGGGATTAAGCGGTGGCTTACTCACTCTTCCTGGCGCTCTCGTCAGCTACAAGCCGGAATTAACACGACAGCTCGAAGATGCTCGTTCACGCATCATCAACACGGTGCTGTTCTTCCCGCTGCTCCTGGTTGTATTTTTCAATGTGATGAAGAGGCTCTGCGGGGCCAGGCTCTATCAGATGGGATTGCACCTGAATCGCTGGAAAGAGAACTTTACACTCGGCACGTTAGTCTGGCTGGTCATCACTCCCATCTGCAATGTCCTGTTATTGATTCTCCTGCTTCACTTCTGGGAAACCCTGTGGGGCAGAAATACGGAACATCCCATGGGTATGCTGCTCATGCAGGATTCACGGTACAGCACCTGGATTCTCGTTGGCATACTGACGTGTGTGATTGCTCCCCTGAAAGAGGAACTGCTGCTGCGTGGCGTGGTGCAGCCGTATCTGGTACGGAATCCCGTGGCATCGGATGTTCTTGTCATACTTTCCATCATCTGGGCGTTTTCCAACTTGATGACGCCGGGTACAGGGCCAGATCGAGGCATGGGCCTGGGGCCGCTGCTCTTTGTGTTCTTTGCAGCACCGGGATATTACCTGTTTGAAATCTGGGTGAAGCCTTGGATCAGTGAACCTGGTGCTGCACGGGGCATCTTCGCTACATCACTGTTTTTTGCAGCATTGCACGCTGGTGCCTGGCCACAACCTGTTCCACTCTTCCTCTTCAGCCTGGCTGTTGGCATTTTAGCCTATCGGACCCGTTCCCTGATTGGTCCCATAACTGTGCATATTCTCTTTAACCTTACAACAATGATATCGATGCTGTTGCATGAATATCCGAATTGGAAATAAGCGAGGCGTAAGTTTGTAGTCATCTCGCTCCGTCGAGATGACGCGGTGATGAGCACACGGCCAGGTGCCCGGAACATTTGAGATTGACAAGTGGTGGCAGGGTCGTGAATGTACTCATTCTCGACCCTGTTGCTGAGGAATAACTTTCCGCGAGACTTCAGGGTCGAGCGGAGTACCGCACGATCCTGCCACGGCTGGTCGCTTGGGACAAATTGTTCCGGGCACCTGGCTGGGGGTGAAACTCCACCGGGCTACTCGACCGAGCAGACTATGCCACCCGAGCATGACACTGCTATAGCTCTTCAAATCCGTCGGTTGTGATATTTTTCGATTAGATTACTGATAATTATGCTTGTAGAATTGAACAAATCATCAGGCTCTTTCGGGGAGAAACCGCATGCGTACCATCCTGGCCGGGGTGCTCGCCCTGTGCTGGTGCGGACTTATTTCTGCACAGACTGGTCAATCTAACAATGCGAAAGCGCGAGCCGATCGGTTGGCGGCCATCAAGGCGGAAGTTGCCCGGGTTTCTGCCGAAGGCCGCAAGAAGATCGAACAGATTCAGGATGCCAGCGAGAAGCGGGCGGCTGAGCAAAAGCTGTCTCGGATGATTGTTAGTGAACTGCAACCCAGGCTGGCTGGGCTGGCGCTGGCACTGGCCAGGGAAAATCCCAAGGATGATGTCGGGCTGGAAGCGTTGGTCTATGCTGTCTCGAAGAATGGCGGGAATAAAGCTGTTCAAGACGAAGCACGCCGGTTGATTATCCAGTTACATCTGAAAAATCCCAAGATCGAGGAAGCGCTGCCCAATGTAGCACGCCGTGATCGTGATTATGATGAAGCCCTTCTGAAGAGTGTGCTGGCCCAGAACCCTTCCAGGAGCGTGAAAGGAACAGTTTCGTTCCTTCTGGCCAAAAGCCTCAAGGCCCAATCCGAAAGCGTCAAGATAAGAGATGCCGACATCGAGACGAAGATGAAGCAGGCGATTGCAGCGTTTGAGAAGGTGGCTGCGGAATATAGCGAAGTGACACTCAAAGGGATGGGAATGAGTGGGAACGCGGCTGTGCTGGCGAACCGGGAAATCGATTTGATTAAGAATTCGGCCATCGGCAAGGTGGTACAGGAAATAAGCGGGGAAGACCTGGATGGTGTGCCATTCAAAATCAGTGATTACCGGGGCAAGGTGATCCTGCTTGATTTCTGGGGGCATTGGTGAGGGCCTTGCCGGGCCATGTTCCCTCACGAGCGGTCGCTTGTGAAACGCCTGAGAAACTACCCTTTCGCCCTGATTGGCGTTAACAGTGATAGGGATCGAGAAGAGATCAAGATCAAGAACTTACAGGAACAAATCACCTGGCGCTCGTTTTGGAATGGAGCGCAAGGAACTCGTGGCCCCATTTCTACATCGTGGGAGGTGCGTGCATGGCCCACATTGTATTTGATCGATCACAAAGGCGTGCTTCGCCGGAAGTTTGAGGGCAATCCCGGGGATGCTGAACTGGATCGATTGATTGATGAACTGGTGGTGAAAGCGATGAGGAACCGGTAAACGAATCGATCCTCCCCGTTGCACCGAATCTGGTTGATGAATTTGATAGCCATCCGTGGAGTGCCAGGGTGCCATGCCCACCCCAAGGTGGGCATGGAGTAAATGAGAATACTTCACTTCCGATTTCCTGCGTGCATTACTGCTCGTTCGGAATTACGATATGGACATGTCACACCGCAAACGCTGTAAGCGATACAACGAACCGGGGCATGCTCATGCCTTGACTTTTTCATGATTTCAGCGAAGACCCTTCTTGAGCAAGGATCGTTCTTGTCAATGGATGCTCGATGCTCTGAATCGAGCCCGACAACTGCACGCGTATCACCTGTGGGCTTACGTCATCATGCCTGAACATGCCCATGTTCTCGTTTGCCCAACATTGGCAACCTACAACGTCAGCGAATTCCTGAACTCGGTGAAACAGTCTGTTTCCAAAAAGGCATTACTCTGGGTGCGTGAATATGCGTCAGCATTCCTGAAACAGATGGCTGACCGGCAGCCGAATGGAGATATCCACTTTCGATTCTGGCAACGGGGCGGAGGATATGATCGCAACCTGTACGAACCAGCTGTCATCCATCAACAGATCGATTACTTTCACGGCAATCCGGTGAAACGAGGGCTGTGTCAGAAGCCGGAAGATTGGCTTTGGTCGAGTGCTCGAGAACATGCCAACCGAGGCAGTGGCCCACTTTCCCTCGATTTGGAATCGCTGCCACGATTATTGGTGACGGTTTAGCAAAAGCGAGGTACGTAGAGTCAAACCGCACTTACCATGCCCACCTTGGGGGTGGGCATGGCACCCTGGCACTCTGGCGCTCGACCCATCCTACGTGGGTTCCATCACTTCCACCCAAACACTCTGCGAATCATGCTGCACACTCAGTCTCGTCCCCGGCGTAAGATGCTCTTTCCGAATCATCGCAAAAGCCAACCAGTGTTTCCACTGAGGCGAATACGCAACCGTCTTGATGGTGCCAACAGCCTTGTTGTCATGCAGTAGTGATAAGCCTTCCATGCTCATTGCATCCGAAGATTCGATCTTGATACGACGCAGTTGTTTGTTGACCTGGCCATAGGCTCGAATGCGTGCCACCGTTTCCTGTCCGATGTAACACCCTTTGGTGAAACTGATCGCACTTTCATTCCGGTTTACTTCCTGTGGCAGATTGCTGGCATCAAAATCCAGGCCATGTGCTGGTGTGTTAGTCTCAAGCCGTAATGTTGTCCACAAGGGATCGCGTATCGTCAACAGTGGAATACCTGCAGTTTTCTTTTCAACGAGTGGCAACAGTGAACGGTCACCCCAGATAAAGCAGGACGATGCTCCAGGAAAATCGCATCGCTGCATCGAAACACCGGTGATGTCCCAGGCATTATCTTTCACTTGCCATGGCACCATCGACTTCGCATCAGGATAATTGGTTATCAACCGGAGAAAATCCTGAGCGGTCTTGTCCTGCAGTTGTACCTCTTCGCCGATGATGTACTTCTCAAGATGCTGGATAACCGCTGCTGCCAGTCCAGGTTCCATATTGACGTAGAGATCATGTTCCCGAATCGCCACCCTCAGCCAGGCGACAATTCGAGCCTGTGCAGTGGTAAGAAAGGTTTCGCAACCGGAGCCCGTTCCAGGCTTAATGACATCGTTGGTGGTAAAGTTCTGCAAAAACGAGGAACGGTCTTTGCCAGTTAAAGCCACCTTGCCGAATGCAGCGAGGTCAAACGCAATCGGAGCCGTTCTGTATTGTTGGTAGAAGGGAATTTCCATGCAGGTATTCTAACAAAACAACCTCCGAGATCATCGGAGGTTGTTCAGTATCAAATAACACTCGGCAATTAGAACACGAATTCGATGGATGCCGAGGGGCCATGGTAAACCGCAGTGTCGGCCGTGTTACGCATGGTTGGCCCTAACTCCAGGTTATAGTTGAATTGCCGCTGAGCCGAGGCAATACCAACAAAGATCTTTAAATCGTAACCAGCACGAATTCGCATGTTGCCTGCGTTCAGGTCAAAATACAAACCGGTTTCATAGGCCTGGGCAAACCGCCAGGAGGTTTCACCGACATTGTAGCCCTGGAAACCATCATCACGAATCAGAGACTGTTTCGTTCTTGCGGCATTGGCCAGCAAGGCAATCTTCTGATCCCAACTGAAGCTCCAGGTTTGGGTGAATCGCTGCGTCAGGCTCCAGCCTACCTGGCCACCAAACATATTATTTTCACCCTGCCAGCGAAGGGTTGCTCGCGTGGTGGGATCACTGATTCCAAACTGCAGATCATCATCCACGGTGTAGTGTTTGAACTGATCCTGGAGGTAGATGTAGCGAAGACCGATGAGGTAATTCACATCAAGAGTCTTCCAGCAATCGCCGAAGAATCGAACGTTCATTTCACCGCTGTAGATGCTGTTGGTGTAAGTCAGTTGCATCAGATCAGCATTGGTCCACAGACCGAAAAGATCCTGGAAACCAACCGGTGCGTTGGTATAAGGTGAATTCAGTCGTCCCAGACTGACCGTGGTGTTCTGAACATTCTGGTTATCAATGTACCAGCCGCCAATTTCGTAGATGATCCCATCGTGATCATCCTGCAGACCGATGTAGGCTTGAACGCCACTGTTGAGCTGGCCGGAAACATCATTCCAGCTTCGAATGAATGGCGTTAAGCCGAAGGTCGGGTCGCCATCGCCATCAATATTGTTGAAGGCTGGCTCGATGGAAACCACCGGGAATTCCGGATTGCTGTTTCGCTTCAATCCGACATAGCCAATCTTGCTGTAGAAACGACGGCGTTCGCCATCTTCGCAGAAGAAAATTTTGTCCCAGCAACTGCTGCGATTATCGCAGGAAATGCCAGGGTAATAGGTTGCACCCATAGGCAAACCAACGCCGGGCATGCCATTGGGGCCCATCTGTCCATGATTCATCGTTGGCCCAGCAGGCATTCCGGGGTCGCCCATCCCAGGCATCCCCATCCCGCCCATCATGGGTCCGGGAGCCATTGGCATCATCGGGCCACCAGCACCAGGAGGTGCCATCGTTGGCATGGGGGGACCACTAGGACCATAGCCTGTGCCAAACATTGGCGTCTGGCCACCAGGCATGCCACTGGGTGGTGCCATGTTCATGGGCATGGGTTCACCAGGATAGCCTTGAGCCTGTACCCCAGGGCACAGTCCCGCGACCCCTAACCCTACCAGCAGTCCAGTTGCCCAGCGATTCGCCATGATCTGTTCCCCTGACGGCCCCACGGCGGAGGCACGTGTCCCCCACTGCCTGGTTGTCTGCAGCGACTCAACTGGCGCAAGCAGACTATAGCAGATGCGTGAATCATCGGCCTGCTTAGCTGCTATTCTTGAAACAATCCCTAACCTCACTACATTCCGCCGAACTGTTAAGGTTCACTTAATCATCTTTCCTGATCCACCTGAGTTCGCTAGGATGTGTAATCTTGACTGGTTAGACCCACGGAAACGGGATTCGAAAATGAGCGACGCTGCGATGCCGGTAAATGCACAAGCTGGGGAAGCTATTACCTTGCCAAGTCTGAATCCGCTAGAAAGGCGAATTCTGGGAGTACTCATCGAAAAGGCAAAAACCACTCCCGACAATTACCCCATGACCTTAAATGCTCTTGTCACCGGCTGTAATCAGAAAAGTAACCGCGAACCGGTTATGGATGTTTCTGATGCTGAAATTGAAGAAGCTATTCCAAGACTCAAGCAATTAGGTCTCATGCAACAGATTCTGGGCAGTGGCCGCACTGATAAGTTCCGCCACTGTCTGTATGATGCCTGGCGAATCGATAAACAACAAATAGCCATCATCGGCGAGCTCCTTCTTCGAGGTGCTCAATCGGAAGGCGATCTGCGTGGCCGTGCTTCTCGAATGGAGCCTTTTGCAGATCTCGATGCCATCAGACCAGTTGTCAAGGCACTCTCAGAACGTGGATTAGTTGTCTACCTGACTCCGGAAGGTCGACGTGGAACCATGGTCACACATGGATTTCATACTCCAGATGAATTACAGTTGATTAAGGCAAGGGCAGAACGATTTGCTTTTGATGAGCCACCGCCAGTTGCAGGAACTTCTGCTGTCTCGAAATCTTCAGCATTGGAATCCCGTGTAACTCAGCTTGAACAGACAGTACAAGAACTGAAAGAACAAATAACCAGTCTGCAAGCACTGTTCAACAAATCGAGTAATCTGTAATTCAATAAAAATTTGATGATACAGTATCTTTATCTTTTGGTATTCTTGGTCAGCAACCTCGATGACGGGTAGAATACATCATGCAAAGTATCGTGACTTTGCAACAGGTTTTGATGTAACTGTTTGAACGAATGGGAACGACGCATGGCAACGCGAGATAACTCGCCTGACGATAACGGAACAGATCGCAAACGCCCACCATTGATTCTCAACGGTCCCTGGTGGATACTGATTGTCGTTACCCTGGCATTGTTTGTCTTTCTGCTGATGCGCGAACAGTACCTGGGCAACACACGCATTCCTTATAGTGAGTTCAAATTGCAACTCTCCCGAGGCAATGTCAAGTTCGTCAGGATCGGGGCAACTGTTATCCGTGGTGAACTGCGCGACTGGAAAGTATTGCCGGAAGATAATCGTAAAGGCAGAAGAGATTCAGACAACAGCTTTACTACCCTGCGAACGGAAGACAAGGAACTGAGTGCTCAGTTGGATAAAGCACGTTTGAATGGGTTGGACTATTACGATTACGAAGCTGATTCTTCGGGTACCATCACTACGCTGCTCGTGTATCTGGCGCCCATACTCATCCTGATCGCCCTGTTCATGTTCATTCTGCCCCGTATGCGTGATCCGATGGGCGGAGGCTTCATTTCCAGCTACATCAAAAGCCCTGCTCGCAAGTATGAAAAGGGTAAAACCCGCGTAACGTTCGATGATGTCGCAGGGATGGAAAATGCAAAAGCTGAACTCCAGGAAGTAGTCGATTTCCTCAAGAGTCCGGAGAAGTTCCACAAACTCGGTGGTCAGATACCCAAAGGTGTATTGCTGATTGGTCCGCCAGGAACCGGCAAAACATTGATTGCCCGTGCGGTAGCTGGTGAAGCTGGTGTGCCTTTCTACAGCATCAGCGGTTCTGAGTTTATTCAGATGTTTGTAGGCGTAGGCGCCAGCCGGGTGCGTGATCTCTTCAAGACGGCACGTGAGAACTCTCCCTGCATCCTCTTTGTTGATGAAATTGATGCAGTAGGGCGGGTTCGTGGTGCTGGTCTGGGTGGCGGACACGATGAACGCGAGCAGACTCTCAATCAGATACTCACCGAAATGGATGGATTCTCTCCCACCGAATCGGTCATCGTGCTGGCTGCTACGAATCGACCCGATGTATTAGACCCTGCCTTGTTGCGTCCCGGCCGTTTCGACCGCCACGTCACTATAGACCGGCCAACCTGGCAGGGCCGGTTGGCCATTCTCAAAGTGCATACCCGCGATAAGCCTCTCGCTGCCGATGTCAATCTGGAAGCCATTGCTCGTGCGAGCATCGGTATGACTGGTGCCGATCTCCGTAACCTGGCGAACGAAGCTGCGCTCAATGCCACTCGCGCCAAGAGAAACAAGATCACCACCCGTGACTTTACCGATGCAGCAGATCGTGTTGCATTAGGCGCCAAGCGGGAAGAAGTGCTCAAGGAAAGCGATAAGTATCGCACTGCCATTCACGAAGCTGGGCATGCTCTGTGCGGTTGGCTGGAACCCAAGTCCGACCCGCTCCACAAAGTCACGATCATTCCGCGTGGCAGGGCACTGGGAGTAACACAATTCCGTCCAGAAGACGACAAACTGGAACATACCGAACCACAATTGAAGGCTCAGCTGGTGATGGCCATGGGTGGCCGGGCAGCCGATAAGCTCATTTTCCATGAAGCATCTTCCGGTGCTGCTATGGATTTGAAGCAGGCATCCCGTATTGCACGCCTCATGGTGACACAATTCGGCATGAGCGATAAGCTTGGCCCAGTACATTATCGTATCGGCGAAGAACATGTCTTCCTGGGTAAGGAAATTCAGGAGGCTCGTGACTTCAGCGAAGGCACCATGCAGCTGATTGATGAAGAAGTGCGACGTATTGTCCGCGAGGCTGAAGCCAAAGCAATTGAACATCTCACAACTCACCGCAAGAAACTCGATCTGCTGGCTGAAGCATTGTTGAAGCGTGAGGAACTCAGCAAGGAAGAAGTGGACTTACTGTTGAATGCAGAATCCCTGGATGTGCTGCCTCCAATTATCGTGGAGGATACCAAGCCAGCGACAACTGCTCCGCCTAAAGTGGAAGAAAAAACTGCACCCGCTGATGTGCCTGGAACCCTTCGTCCCTACCCGGCAGTCTAAGTGCCCACCCATTAGTCATGCGGGGTGGGTGCCACGGTTTGCGTGTACTCGCGCTAACCGTGCCAATTCCCCGCATAGTTATTTTTGTGGGATGACTCGTACATGTACTATCTCGGCATTGAAATCGGAGGTACCAAGCTCCAGGCTGCCTTGGGTGATGGCCTGGAGCAGGTTCACTCATGTGAACGAATAGCCGCAAAGCCCGAAGCAGGCGCAGAAGGCATCAGAAAACAATTGCTACAGTTAGTTACTGAATTACTGCAGAAATCCAAGGTTCAACTCAAACAGATCAAAGCATGTGGCATTGGCTTTGGCGGGCCTGTTGATGATCGCACGCAGAACACGATTACCTCTCACCAGGTGAACGGTTGGGATAACTTTGCCCTGGCACAATGGGCCAAAGAAAATTGGAGCATTCCAACTGTCATTGGCAACGATGCCGACGTTGCAGGCCTGGCTGAGGCTACCTGTGGCATAGGCAAAGGCTCTAATCCTGTTTTCTACATGAACATCGGTTCGGGAATTGGCGGAGCACTGATTCTCGATGGAAAGATTCACCGGGGCACGGGCCTGGGTGCAGGTGAAATTGGCCATGTCTGGATTGATTACGATGTTGATGAAACTCTCTGGCATCCACGCCAGGAACCAGCCTGGTCAATCCTCGAACATCGTGCATCAGGCTGGGCATTGCAGAAACAATCCCGCTGTGCCAATGTCCCCGATTTACTAAAGGCAATCGAAAATGGTGATGTGCATGCAGAAGCTATCTGGATCCAAGCCCGACGCAGGTTGGCTGTTGCTCTCAGCCATGTCATAGCACTGATCTGCCCGCAACGGATCGTACTAGGCGGTGGAGTATCATTGGCTCCCAGCCACCTGTTTCTGGAACCACTTCGCAAAGAGCTGGCACAAATAGTGTTTCCACCCTTTGCAGAATGTTACGACATTCAACTCGCCGCTCTCGGCGAACTGGTAGTAGTGCAGGGTGCATTGATCCTGGCACGACAACAGTGTTCCTGACGCCATCCGTACATTCTGTGACCGTGCCACACTTCGACATGTACTCATGTCGAGGTGTGCTGCTATCGTTGGTGGTGTCACTTTGAATAACTGAGTTGAGAAATAGTTTCCCGCAACCACACCCCGACTGAGTACAGTCGGAGTGTGGCACAGATTCCGTGCACAATCTCCGATGTACCGATTTAGTTCGTCAGATACTTAAACACCGCTTCGAGATTATCATCTTCCGAATAAAGTTCGCTCACCCGCAGTGACTGCGATTGCAGCAATTCTGGCAGTCTTGAATAGAACAGATCGGGACTTTTAGTTTCTGCAATAACTCTCGAATCCTTGTCCTGTACTGTGATCCCCTGAACATCCGGATGCCTGACGAGGGCTGCTGACAATTCTCTCACCTGGTCGGCAATCAACACGATCCGGTGCGGGTATTTGTCAATCAGTTCGCGGATATCTCGCAGATTGCCCTCGGCAATGAGCCGGCCTCGGTTGATGAGAATAATCTGCTGGGTGAGTCCTTGCACTTCATGCAGAACATGACTCGACAGAATGATGCTTTTTCCCTCGCTGGCGAGCTTGAGGATGATATCCATCAATTGTCGACGTGCTACCGGATCAGTGCCGGTAAATGGCTCATCCAGAAAGATGACTTTGGGTTGATGCACCAGCGACTGTGCCACCTTGATGCGTTGCCTCATGCCACGGGAATAACCGCCAATCGCCCGGTTCTGTGCGTCAGTCAGTTGAACATACTCAATCGCTTTCCGAGCAGCTTCCTTGGCGTCGGTGCCTGTCAGTCCACGCAGCTTGGCAAACGCATAAATGAACTGCCAGCCGGTCATCCATTCGTAAAACGCATCCTGTTCCGGGCACAAACCCAGGTGACGATACAGCCCGGGGTTATTCCAGGGAATCTGCCCCAGTATGTGAACCGTTCCCTTGCTGGGCTTCAGTTGCCCTGTGACCAGTTGCAGAAAAGTCGATTTGCCAGCGCCATTGGGGCCAAGCAAGCCGGTAACGCCAGGTCCGATGGAGAGCGTGATATTGTTCAGGCCGATAACGTTGCCGTACCATTTCGACACATTGTCAAAACGGATCAGCGCAGTCGATCCAGCGATTTCACGCGGAACATCAGTATGCACAGGGATAACACTCCCATGAAAACGAGGACACCAGCGGACCAGTACCAGGGGTAAAGCGAACGGACATCACTGCTGCGTACCAGAACTTTTCCACCCACCGTTATCCGTTGGGTGAGTACCTGATAATCTTCAGGCAATGGCTTGTCGGGATTGTTGCGATTGCCACGCCCGAAGTTCATGCCAGGCACCGGAAGATTACTGGCCTTTTTCAATGCAAGTTCTCGTGTCAGCTTGTAGGCGTCATCCACTTTCTTCCAGGCTGATTCAGTGCCTAAGATCGCTTCCTCAACTCGTTGCACATTCTTTGTGAAACTTGCGAGGTTAGACCATTCTTCAAATCGTGATGCAAAAAAGAGCATCACCCAGAGACTGTTGGTCAACAGCCACCAGCCAAACCACATCATGGAGACGTAACGTGAGTTTTTGGTCAACGACGAAAGAGCCAGCATCCACAAACCAAATACGACGGAGATCATCAGGCTGACCAGAATGCTCCCCCACAACAAAGGTAGTACATCAATGATGATCGAGAATTTCAAGCTGAAGAGCACGCCCAGTATCCAGGCAAATACCGCAGGCGCTGCCGTCACCAGCATCACGAAAAACGTTATGACACCCAGTTTGCCTAAAAAATACTCCCAGCGGCGAATAGGGCGAGAGAGATACAAAGGCAAAGCGTTAAAACGAATATCTTTGCTGATAAGGTTTGGCCCCACCAGAAGCACCAGGATCATCAGCAGGAAAAACTGGATGTAGAAGAAAAAATGATAAGCCAGCGTCCAAACGGTCAATCGATATTCTTCAGGTACGTTGAGTAGCTCTTCAGGCAGAATGAATCCTATCAGTGGTTTGATGTAGGTGTTGCCTTGCTCAAATAAGCTCCAGATAATCATGAACGTAGCAAGAGCCAGGGCAGGGCCAAAACAGGATATTACGCAGAGCCTGGTCAGCTTGCTGCGAAACTGCATCCGCACCCCATGACGGGTGATCGCCCACCATCGCCACACCTGGCTGGCCAGCTTGCCATTCCAGTGCTGGTAACCTTGATCAAAAATCGGCATGGATCATGGTCTCGCTTGGTGGTGACTATTTGCCAATGGCTTCCAAGAACACATCTTCCAGGGTGCTTCTGCGCGGGCGCAGATGCCTGATCTGGAACGACTCCTGATTCGCCAGTTCCCAGAGCATCCGTTCGTCTCGATTTTCAGGCAGCGTCACGATTAAATGATCGTCAATGGATCGCGCTTCACATCCCAGTTCCACCAGGCGTGATTTGAATCTGTCCTGCTCAACTTTCACGCGGACTTCAAACGCCTGCTGATGAATCATTTTGAGATCAGTGATTTTGCCCTGCGTGAGCACTTTGCCACGCCCCATCACAATGACATAATCACAGACTGCTTCCACATCCGGAAGCAGATGGCTGCTGTAAAGCAGACTGATCCCCTTATTGCGACACAGATCGCGAGCCAGTTCAATCAGATCATCACGGCCTGGAGGATCCATGCCATTGGTCGGCTCATCCATGATGAGCAGTTTGGGATCATGCACCAGTGCCGCCCCCAACTTCAGTCGCTGTTTCATACCGGTGGAGTAACTGTCGGTAGCCCGGTAGCGAGCTTCTCCCAGGCCAACATAATCGAGTACCTCATGGGCCCGCTGCATGGCGTCGCTGCTGGCCATGCCACCCAATTCTCCTGCATAGGCGACAAATTCAATCCCGGCCGTGCCCGGGAACAGGCATTCATCTTCAGGTACAAATCCCACTTTCTGACGAATGGTCAACGGATCACGCTTGATATCAAGTCCCAGCACTTTGCCGGAACCATTATTAATGGAAATGAGGCCAAGCAGGGTACGTATCATCGTCGTTTTGCCAGCGCCATTTGGGCCTAACAGGCCAATAGCACCCATCGGCGCCTGCACCGTAAGGTCATGCAATGCACGTATTTTGCCGTACATTTTGGTGACCTGTTGTAATTCAAACAGATGATTCATGTCAAAAGTTCATGAATGGGAACTATGTCTATTCGAGCCTGTTGATTAACTGTGGCAGGGTTATTCGGTACTCCGAATGACCCTGCTGGATGTGCAATTAACATCGTATTCTTGCAGGGTCATGCATGAGTACATGCATGACCCTGCCACAGCTGACAGTTCATCAACAGACTCTTAGTCTATGACCTGAGTACGCTGTGTAGCAATTCGTTGGTCAACTGCCGAAATTGTTTGGCTTGTGGAAGAATTGGTTACAGATGCCAGAGAGAAGTTGATTCCCAGCCAGGCAGCGATGATGACCACGGGCCAGACAATGACCAGGCATACCGCAGCGGGATACACAGCTTGCCTGCCACCCAGCAGGGCAAACAGAAACACAGGCACAAAGTAACACAGAATGAAAAGTGTGCTGGCCTGGATGATGCCCCACATCTTAGAGGTGGCAATACTTCTGACTGGGATAGCTGTCATCAGCAGATCATCCCAGGTTTTCATCCGTTTTTCCTCATTAATGGTGCCCATAGAGCGCAGGAATACGGTGATCGCCGCAAAGACGATCAGAATGACTCCCATCAGAGTTACTTCCCGCTCGATGGCATTCAGACTCAATCGCTGGAACAGTTGAAGCAGTTCACGCCATTGCAGCCTGATCAGATGATAAACCAGTCGGCCTTGGGTAATGTTGTTGACGATGCCGCCGATCATGCTGATGGAAAATGCCATGCATCCCAGAGCGCCCAGCCAGGTCGGGATGGATCGCAACGCAGGCAAGGGTGCAATGCCCAGAATGTGCCGTTCCCTCCAGCGAATGGGATCCGCGCCGATCGTGTTCATGCGAATGCCCCACCGCCATCGCATCGATCGGTCTTCCAGTTGCCGCAGGCACGCCCAGCGAATCGTCCAGCAGGAAAGTTTGACAAAGAACCAACCTATGATGGCAAAGAACAACATGTGAGCCAGCAATGTTTCAGGCTTGATGCTGGTGAAGGGATAAGCAGAAATGCCAACCACCACTTCTGCCGGATTCATCCAGGTCGGAATGGGTTTTTCACCGAGTAAAGTCAAACTGAACAGAACAACGATGATCATGATGGAATAGCAAGCCATGATGGCATCGCGCGTTCGTCTGGTGATGACAGCACTGAAAATGCAGATGCCTGTCAGTGCAAAGGTGATGATGAATGCATGCAGGTAACAGATTAGAATGTGGACTAAATCAACCCTGGCCAGGCCCGCAACCACGAACACCAGCGGCATGCTGAAGAGCATGAATCGAAACAGTTGCCAGTAGCGTCCCAGCACTTTGCCCCAGACAATTTCATGGTCGGAGAGTTCAGTACAAAACAGTGCTGTCAGCGTATCCTTCTCTTTTTCCTGCCCGAGTGCACTGGCTGTTAAGGCGGGAGTTACCAGTAACAACACAAAGAGTTGCAGAGGGAAGAACTTGCCCAGGTATTGTGCTGCAAAGAGCAACTTGGATTCATTCACATAATCAATGCGATCCTGCCAGCGCTGGTTATCCCGTTCCCCTGCGTAGTACTGGCTGTTGATTCGACTGTCAAACTGTAAAGCAGTCGATCCAAAATGGAGACAGCAGAGAAGAAAAAAGCAGATGCCGAGAATGATGATGCTGCGACGATCTTTACCTCGATGCATTTCCCACGCCAGCACGGGACCTCCCAGGCGATAAGGAAAGTCCCACGACACTACAGCTTCCTTTCCATGTTCCGACAACTTGATGCCTGAAGATCGGGTGCCACGGTTTGCGTGTACTCACGCTAACCGTGCCAGATCACTGTATAAGGGTGGCACAGACAGGAATGTCTGTGCCACGGAACAGATTCAGGTTTTGAGATAGTTCTTATAGTAGAATAACAGCCAACCGTCGCAGCGTGTACCTCAAACTTCTCTGAAATTCGTTCGTCGAATGAGTAGCGTCACGATATTAAATCCGGAGTTCAATCATGAAACACTACCGAATTATGTTCCTGCTCCTTATCGGAGCAATCACCCTGAGTGCATTATCACTGTTGAAAACCACTGCTGAACCTCCCCCCATACAATCCACACTCCATGAATTGAGAAAGTTCGCTGAACAGAACAACGATTTCGGGATCGAACTGTACCACCGTTTACGCACTCAGCCAGGCAACGTCTTCTTCTCACCCTACAGCATTTCCACTGCATTAGCGATGGTCTCCACTGGCGCAAGAAATCAAACCGAGGCTCAGATGCTCAAATGCCTGCATCTCGGCACAGATCAAAAGTTGAATACCACCCTGCATCGCGATTTGATGACTTCCATGCTGCATCAGCCCAAAGGCTACGAAATTCGCATTGCCAATGCACTGTGGGGACAGAATGCACATCCCTTCAAAGCGGATTTTGTCACCGGGCTGCAACATTCCTTCCGTGCCGAAGGGCGTACGCTCGACTTTGCAGGTGAAGCCGAGCAGAGCAGAACGATCATCAATCAATGGGTAGAAGCACAGACCAACCAGAGGATTAAGAACCTCCTGCCTTCAGGCAGCATCACTGGCCTGACTCGCCTGGTGTTGACCAACGCCATTTACTTCAAAGGAACCTGGCAAACGCCATTCAGTAAGAGTGCAACACGCCCTGGGGATTTCTTCATCACGAGTGATGACAAAGTGAAGGCAGAGATGATGGCTAGGACCGCATCCATGCGTTATGCAGAAAACGATCTTTTCCAGGCATTGGAGCTTCCTTATGCCGGTGATCGTCTCTCGATGGTGATCTTGCTGCCGCGAAAACGAAATAACCTGGGCGAAGCGGAATCACAACTAAGCTCAGGCATGGTCAGCCAACTGGTGCAGAAGATGACCTCACCGAAAGTAATCTTGAGCTTGCCTCGAATTAAAACAACTTACGAAAAGCCATTAAAAACGACTTTGGTGAGCATGGGTATGACCGATGCCTTTGAAGCAGGCATAGCGGACTTTTCCGGAATAGATAGCACCCGCGAGCTTTATATTTCCGAAGTCTATCACAAGGCATTTTGTGAAATCAACGAAGAAGGCACGGAAGCAGCAGCAGCAACTGCAGTAGCAATGGTAGAGTATTCAACACCCAGCAAACAACCACCACCTGTTGAGTTCAAAGCAGATCACCCATATCTTTACTTGATCCGCGACAGGCAGACTGGCAGCATACTCTTCATGGGACGCGTTGTCGACCCAAGGCAATAATTGGATAACGGTTTTTACATGGATGCTGACCTGCTTCCCTATGCTGGAAAACTGGCAGCACTCGCTGCCAGTATTATCTGGTCGTGTTCCATTTCGCTCTACAAGGCACATGGGCACGGCGTGCCTGCTCAGGTTCTGAACCTCAACAAACTGCTCGTAGCCCTCATCGGGTTTAGTCTGATTGTTGGCACACTCAACTTCCTGGCCTGGCAGGGAATGCTCCAGGGTTCCTATGCATTCCCCAAATCCTGGGAAAAAACAGGCTGGCTGATGGCATCCGGCGTCATTGGACTGACACTCGGAGATACCTTTTTCTTCGCTTCGATTCGCTATCTTGGTGCTGCACTCACTGCAGCGTTGCAGTGTCTCACTCCACCCCTCAATGCCCTGATTGACTGGATTTATCTCGGCAAGTCCATGAACAATCTGCAGGTGCTCGGCATGGTCGTCATAGTGGTGGCAGTCGCAGGTGTGATCCTGGCTGCAGCGCCACAGAAATCGGGCGAAAAGGTTACCAGGCGATGGCTCTATGGCCTGGGGACTTCCATTGCCTCGGCAATCTGTACGGCTGGATCGTATGCCTTAACTGGAGAGATGCTGAAAAACGAGAGCATTTTTCCTTGCGTGTTATTAAGAGTAATCCCGGCGTTTCTGGTGTTGGCTTTGATCACTGGCACTTCCACAACCGGTCGGCAGGGGATGGTCATGCTCTGGAGCCAACCGCGAAAACTGGGCTACCTGATCCTGGCTGCATTCCTCGGAACCATCATAGGCATTTCCTTGCAGGCTTACGCATTTCAACTGGTGGATACGGGCATCGTCAGCACGCTCAGCACCACTTACCCCATTTTTGTGATTCCTGTGGCAGCATATTTTCTGAAGGAACACCCTACGCCTATGCAAATTGTCTGGACCTTCCTTGCCATTATCGGCATCGCCTTGCTCACTTTGCCCGCTTCTGTCTGGAGTGGCTGGCTAACGTAAAGTTTTAAGCTACAGTTAAGGCAGGTATCACCCAGGAACCTGCCCATGTTGCGTACATCTTTCTCCATCTTGATCTGTCTCGGCTTCGGTTCAACCACGTTGGCAGGCTACGGCCATAACTGGACATGGAAGAAATCGCCTGACTCGACAAAGCTCAAGAAATGTGTTCAGGAAATGAAATTCATTCTGCAAGCCAGTCCGGTTCGATTGGCATCTGTAGACGGCACCGGTGAACCTACCGTGCTGGAATCTGTCATCACCTTCAACATGAAAGGTGAAGAAGATGACATTGGTGAACCTTTTGTATTTCCAGGCCGCACGGGGTTTAACTTCTGCAAAACCAATGGCAAAGATTACGACGCTGTCGTAACCGCCTGCTTGCTGGTGGTGCTCGATCATTTCAGCAGTGACGAAGTCGCCATCAGCAGTGATGGCAAAATGAATGAGGAAGATTGGGGGGAAGGCATCAAGCTTTACAAGAAGGTGTTGGGCAGGCAGCCCAAGCTCGGGAAAGGCTCGGCAGTTTCAGAAGTATTGCGCAAGATCAATCTCACGCCTTCGTGGGATATCAGCAGGCTCTGGATTGTCTTTGGCTTGCTGGGTATCGGCGGCCTGGTCGCATGGTATATTTTCAATCCTCGTCCCGACTTCACGATTCTCTTTCAGCAGGATGGCAACGCCTATGTAAAAGGCAGTTTTCCTGAAGCCTATGTACAAGCTGTTCGTACCTTTTTCAAGCAGGACATGCCCATGAAACGCAACGTCATGGTGAAAGGTTGGAATGAAGCCGATGGCAGAATGCGTCTGAGCATTGCAGGCTCCGTTTCTGATCGCGAACAGCAACGCATCCGAAACTTCTTCGCCATGCTGAGAAAGAAATAGTCGAATCAGGGACATAGGTCACTTACGATTCGGTGACCGTGCCACACAACGCCCTCAACCTAAATCGTCGCGTCAGTTGCTCGTGCCCAAAAAGCCGTTCTCTGTCACAAGGAGGAGATCAACAACAACTCCTGAGACAGGAACGGCTTATGCGCACGACACGGAAGTCGGAAGCAAGCTTATCGATGCCGTCTGGGTTCCTTACCAGCGTGAGGTACTTTCTCACGCCGGCGGTGTGGAAGCAAGCCCAAAGTGTTTGTCCGGCGAAGCGGAAGCGTCGTTGGGACATGCAACCCTTAATCCTGGCGCTGCTGGCCATGACCTGGCTGACACAGCACACGGTGGAAGAGCGATTCCAGGTCGCCTGTTCTTTCGTCATTGCCTGCCGTCCCAAGCGCTCTCGTCCCGGTCGTACCGTGCCTGGTTTTCTCAAGGCCTTGCATCGTCTGCCAGTACGTGTGTTTCACCTTCTGAGCCGCTGCATTCGTGATCGCCTGTTGGAGCGAGGTTTGTTGCAGCGTATCGCGGGATTCTTTCCGGTAGGAGTCGATGGCAGCCGCCTGAGCTGCCCACGCACCCAGGAACTGGAGGAACGCTTGCCCGCCGTCAGCACTTCGTCGGCGCCGCAGGTGTGGATCACCGCTCTGGTGCATCTGCTCTCGGGCGTGCCATGGTGGTGGAAGGTGGGAAAAGGAAATGCCAGCGAACGATCCCAGTTACAGGCGATGCTGACTTGTCTGCCTGGGAACTCCTTGATTGTAGCCGATGCCGGCTTCGTCAGTTATGCCCTGTATTTAAGGATTATTCTGTGCGGCCATCACATGGTGGTGCGGATGAAATCGAGCGTGCAACTGTTCACGCAGTCGCGCGTGCCGATGACACGTTATCAACAAGGCCGGGTGTTGTGGTGCCCCGATGTGAGCCGGTTTCGGGATCATCCGCCGATCCCGGCCCGACTGGTACGCATCACCGGCAAACAGGGCGGCGGGGATGTCTGGCTGCTGACCACGGTGCTGGATCGACACGTCCTCTCTCGGAAGCAGATCGGCAAACTCTATCGACTACGTTGGGAGAACGAGTGCTTCTTCCGTTCCTACAAGCGAACCTTGGGCAAAGTGAAGCTGTGGGGGCGTACGATCAAGACCGTCCATCGAGAAGTGGAAGCCTCGCTCTTGGCGGTACAACTGCTGCTGGCGCAAGTGCTGCGCAGCGGACTACCAGCCCAGATGGTGCCCAGCCTGTCTCGAGCGCTCCAGGTCATTCGAGAAGATCTTCATCTCTATGCCAGTCACTATCGTCGACGCACCGGGTATGAAAAACGACTGCGATCAGCATTCCGTGACCGCCGCACTCGCCATGCTGCCAAAATACGCAAACCCTGGCCCAGGAAAAAGACTTACCACCCTCCCAAACCTCCTCAACTCCTCACGCCCCTGGTCGATATCAAACACTTGCTTTACCCAAGGAATACCGCTGCGTAGAGTACGCTTAGGTTAAGGGCGTTGAGTGCCACACTTCGACGTGTACTCACGTCGAGGTGTGCTTCTATCGATTGCGTGCTTCTCTGATTCATGAGACGGGACTTAGTTCTCCGAAACCACACCCCGTCGTGAGTACACGCCGGAGTGTGGCACAGATTCTGAATGCAATTGCCTTCGCTTTTTACTTTGAATAACAACCTTTTGAAAACACTCATCACGGAGCCTGTACCTTTACTTCCGCATCAAAACACAAACCCTTATCATGATGCTCAAGCAACGTCTTTCTCTGAGTTGATATCGTTCGATGGATTGATTTCTCAGGCAACAACTTCCCGTTCCATCGAATGGAAATGGGCTGGTCCAGGTTGATCAGATCATCTCGCAGACGCAGGGTGATGCCGTTAAAGTGCTCTGATTCGATGCTGATGTTCTGCTGATCTACCGTAGCAACCATCTTGGCTGCTTTAAGCTTATCTGCAGGAAACTCTGCCTGTGCCAGCCAGTAAAAACTCGGTTGCAGCGGTTCCACCCAGACGATCTTTCGGGGCACCGTATTCCTGGTGAACTTCATCATCCACGGGATGGCAATAGCATCCTTGCGCTGCATCCAGTGACCCATTCCCGGTTGAATCACCACTTCATGCGTGTACCCGTGCGGGTCTTGCTCTCGCAGATCAAGAAGCAGTTTTTTCCAGACCAGTGCCTGCTTGTTGCGATCATATGCTTTGTCGTTTTCACCCATATGTAACGTGAACGGCAGATTCCTCAGATTGTCTGCCCGAACATCGCCAGGATGTCCAGCCATCATGGCAGCAGCAGCCCAGCGATGTGCCATGCGTGGCGCCATGCGGAACACACCATCGCCACCAGCGGAGTATCCCATCAAGTAAACTTTGTCGACGTTCACCTCTTCAAACACCGCAGCATCCTGAATCAGCCGTGAGAAGAAAGCATCCATGTGAGGCTGGAACCACATGTTCCAGGCATCATTGGGTGCTCGTGGTGCAAGGTAAACGCCTTCGATGGGCTTATAAAGTTTCTTCTGATTCTCCCATTGCTGATCGTTGATCGATTTACTGGTGTTGCCACCTCCATGCATGGAAATGAAGAGTGACCGACCATCCGCAGGCTTGTCGGCAAAGACGGTGTAATCGAACTTCATGTTCAATTCGCCCAGCGTGATCTGCTTCTTTTTCCACTCTTCTTCATGATGGGCTTTGGTCTGCCTGGCATCCTCTGCAATCAGAAGCCGCCTGGTCTGTTCAGCTTGCGATTTGCTGAGAGGCTGAGTTGCGAAGGCCTGCTGCTGGAGGTCCTGCTGTCTTGATGGCAGTTGCAGCCAGGTTTCAAGCGCTGCCACCGGGTCAGTACCCGGGACGCATAGAAAAACCAGAAACCACGATAAGTAAGGCACAGCAATACTCTCGAAAAAGGCAGTACAGGGTATAGTGTTGAGTTCTGGTTTGGTTTGGCAACTGGTCTAGACCCGATTGCAGGGTATAATAGGAAGGTAAGAACATTCTCTCGAACCGGAGATTTTGATAATGAGTGCAGTGGCAGAAAGCAAACCGCAAACCAGCGTGAATCCTCCTATTACCGTCACAGAGCGTGCTGCAGAAGAAGTTCGTCGCATTGTCGATGAGCAGCGTGCTGCAGGCGTGCTGGCACCTGAAGAACGCGTTTACCTTCGGGTTTCCGTAAAAGGTGGCGGCTGTTCAGGCTTTCAGAACAAGCTCGACCTTGACCCCAACTACAACGAAAAGTCGGATGAACTGTTTGAAGTGAATGGCGTAGGCGTCGTCGCGGATCGTAAGAGCCTGCTCTATATCAGCGGCGCTACCGTTGATTTCCACAACGATCTGAACAAGCGTGGCTTCAGCGTCAGCAATCCCAATGCCAAGACCACCTGCGGCTGCGGCAGTTCGTTCTCGGTATAAGAGCATATGAAAAACACGCGGGTCGGGTACTCACGCTAACCGTGCCAATTCACCGCTTAGTTACCATGACGAACTAAATTCGACACAGAAAAAAGTTCACTCAAACGACCAGCTTACCACTGGTCGTTTCTATTTCTGACTCAAGCAATCTCATAGGTCCAGACATCATTCCCATATTTTTTCATCACCAACTCGTGAGCAACCTGCATTTCGTCAGGCCACAAAGAACTGACCGTACCCCCGAACTGATTCCTGAAGTGTTCAAAAAGTGAGGAGACAATCGCTTCACGTGGCAACCCCGTCTGCCTGGCTAGTGGGCTTACCCGCTTGGCAGCGCTGGCAATGGCGGGTTTATCAGAGAGCTTTTCCCTGCCGATGCGCAGCACCCGCACCATCTCGCCCGGGTCCATTTCATAGGCCATCGTGGTATGATGCAACACAACACTGTTACGCCGTGCCTGGGCAGCGCCGCCAATCTTCCCCATCGAACAGGCAATATCATTCAGTGGTGCGTGATAGGCATCGACGCCCAGTTTCCGTAATCCCTCAATAACCCATGCTTCGCATATCTGGTAGGATTGTCGCACCGACATGCCTTTCAGCAGTGCTTCAGGCAAATACAGTGAGTAGGTGATAGCCCCGTGAGGCTGAAGAAACATAGCCCCGCCGCCTGTCATCCGTCTGACCAGTTGAATGTCTTTCTCCCGAGCTACTTCTACATCAACTTCATTCAACACCGACTGGCATCGACCGAGGATCACCGCCTGCTCTGTCCATCTCCAGAAACGCAGTGTGGCAGGTCGTTTGCCCGATGCAACCTGCTGGCACAACACTTCATCGAGCGCTACATTCATGGCCGGCGGCAAGGCTATTTCGGGGATCAGGTGCCAGCTTTGCGAAGGCCACACCGTTAATTTCTCTGCAACCTCCAGGCTGTTGAATTGTTCTTCATGCTGAGAAAACTGCTCGATTTCCACCGTGTCGCCTCGTGCCCGGCACAGTGCTACTGCCAGGGCCCGGGTGGAAGTACCCAGCAATTCGACATTCCAGGGCAGGGCGGATTCGAGAACGTGATGCCATTGCTGCAGCGTCAGATCATTATGCCTGTCGTAAATCGCCGATGCAAGGCGGTGCAGAACTTCACGGGATTGCGCATCGGGGTGAACAAAAAAATCTCCACTGATGCGAATCTGGTGCATCCGCTCGTTCTGCAGTTGATATTCGACGGCGATCAGTTTTCCGCCAGGCGTCTTGCACTCACCGCGCATGTGCTGCTTCCATGAGTTGCCGCACATTCTCTGCTACCGATGCCTTCGGATTATACACGGCTGAACCAACAACAAAGACCTCAGCACCGGCATCAAAAGCAGGCTGCAACGTCTGCAAGTTGATGCCTCCATCCACTTCCAGTTCACACTTGGGGTTTAGCCGGTCAATCAATGCTCGTGCCTGTTTGATTTTCTCCAGCGAAGCGGGCAGGAACGACTGCCCACCAAAGCCAGGCTGTACTGACATAATCAATACCAGATCAACCTGCGTCACCAAGTGTTCAATCGCTGCTAACGGCGTGGCAGGATTCAAGGTAACGCCAGCGAGTTTCTTTCGATCATGTATCCGTTTAATCAAAGTCTCTATCTGCGGACATGCTTCAATGTGCAGGATAACGCTGTCTACGCCCGCATCCAGAAACGGGTCGAGATATTTTTCCGCATCACTGATCATCAGATGCGCTTCCAGCGGAATCGAGCATGCGGGACGCAGCGATTGAGCTACGAGCGGTCCGAAAGAAATATTCGGGACAAAGTGTCCATCCATAACATCCAGATGAATGCGATCGACTCCGGCATCAATCGCCTGCTGAACCTGCTCACCCAGCCTGGTGAAATCAGCGGTCATGATCGACGGGGCTAACTTGGGACGATTCATGGTGATAACTCAACGCTGTTCAGTGTGTCCACCAAATTGTGCCCGCATGGCAGAAAGCAGTTTGTTGCCAAAGTGATCATCCTGCCTGGATTCAAAGCGATTGAAGAGGGCATGAGCCAGGCCCGTCAACGGCACGCCATGTTCAATCGCTGTTTGCACGGTCCATCGGCCTTCACCCGAATCAGGCACTTTGCCGACAAACCCTTCCAGATTGGGACGTTCGGCCAGCGATCGTGCAATGAGATCCAGCAGCCAGGAACTGACGACACTGCCTCGCCGCCAAACCTCAGCAACCTCAGCCAGGTTGAAGTGGTAGAGCTGATCCTTCTGCATGGCGTGCATCAATTCAAAACCTTCGGCATACGCCTGCATCAAGCCATATTCGATGCCATTGTGAACCATTTTGACAAAGTGCCCCGCGCCGTTGGGGCCACAATGCAGATAGCCCAGATCAGCGCTGGTTGCCTCTTTCCGAGCAGCGGTTGCTGGTATATTTCCGTGACCTGGTGCCAGGGAACGAAACACCGGATCGAGATGCTTGACTGCCTCGGTTGGCCCGCCAATCATCAGGCAATATCCCCGCTCCAACCCCCAGATCCCGCCGCTGGTGCCCACATCGAGATAGTGAATTCCTGATTGACTGAGTTTTTTAGCACGACGAATATCATCGTTGAAGTTGGTGTTGCCACCATCAATAATCATGTCGCCCGGCAGCAACAGTGCCTGGAGTTCTGCAATGGCATTTTCAGTAATCTCGCCTGCAGGCAGCATGATCCACACTGCTCGAGGTGCACTGAGCTTTTGCACCAGTTCTGTGAGCGAAGCCGCTGGCGTTGCCCCTTCATGAGCCAGTTGCTCAACTGACGCAGCCTGGGTATCAAACACCACGCAGTGATGCTTATCACGCAGCAGGCGGCGAACCATGTTGCCACCCATGCGGCCCAGGCCAATCATTCCCAGTTGCATGCATGCTCCTTATGAATTGGCAGAAGCCTTCTGCTGAAGATTGGTGAGCAACTGATCGAACGGTTCTGCGAATTTCTTGATCGCTTCTTCCAGCAGTTGATCGGTCACTTTCGTCAGTGATATTCCTGCACTGTCCAGTTGCTCCAGTTTGGTTCGTGCTGATTTAATGCAGGCATCCCATTGTTCGGTAAAGCGTACCCGCTGCTGCAATGGCGATTCGAGCAGCGCTGTGACAGTTTCAGGCGGAATGGTATTCACCGTCTTCTGAGCGATCAATGCATCAACGTACATCGTCTTGGGGTACGCAGGATTTTTGGTGCTGGTGCTGGCCCAGAGAAGCCGCTGCGACTGAGCGCCTGCCGCTGCCAGTTGTTTCCACCGACTGCTCATCTCCAGCTTCTGAAACGATGCATACGCTTCGTAAGCATTGGCGATGGCAATCTGGCCCTTGAGTGAATCAAAACCTGTCTTTTTCGACAGCAACTCATCAACCAGCGTATCAATCCGACTGACAAAAAAGCTGGCTACACTGGCAATAGACGCTACAGACTTTTTTTCAGCCAATCGCTGTTCCAATCCCTTCATGTATGCATCTGCCACCTGCTCATAGGCGCCCACTGCGAACAGCAACGTGACATTTACGGAAATACCCTTGGCAATCAGCCGAGTGATGGCAGGTAACCCCGCAGCAGTGGCAGGCACCTTAATCATCAGGTTAGGCCGCCCCACCGTAGCATGCAGCCTGACTGCTTCCGCCACCGTTCCATCAGTATCATGTGCCAGGTGTGGCGAGACTTCCAGGCTGACATATCCATCATGTGCATGGCTGCGGTCATACACCGGCTTGAACAGATCAGCAGCCCTGCGAATGTCATCAATCGCCAGATGTTCGTACAACGCCTTCGGATCACGAATCCCCTGTGCCACTGCCTGAGTAACGGCAGTGTTATAATCGGTGCTCTTACTGATGGCTGCTGCAAAGATAGCCGGGTTCGAAGTCACCCCCGTGATGCCATCACTGATCAATTGCCCGAACGCTCCTGAATCAATCAGACCGCGACGCATATTGTCATACCAGAGACTTTGCCCCAGCTTCTGAATGCTTTGCAGTGTTGTCATGGCCACCATCCTTATTCCAGGTTCTTGCCCATGCCTTTTTTATTAGGCCTGGTGGGAACTGCGCCCTCATTGGGATCCACGAGCGGAATTTTGTACTGCTGTGCCAGTTCGATGACCTTGGCCAGGTAAGGTAACCCGCCTTTGCGACTGAGTTCCAGCAACCGATCCTTTTCCTCATCTGTCATCTTCTTGCGTAATTCAGACAATACTTTCCAGATATCGCGAGTCAGTCGTTCGTTGCGTTGTTGTGAAATCTCACGCTGATTACGGGGGATCAGTCGAGAATCCTGTCGGTCCTTTTTGAAAGGCCTGGTGGTACTGGCCGGTGAAGATTCCACCGGCTGCGTTTCCATCACGGGAAGGACATCTGTCACCGGCGATTGCACTTCCACAATTTCCGGCTCGCGTAACGCCGAGTTGGTCAGCCAGAAACCGAAAGCTGCTGCCATGAGAATACACGCAGCCCAGCCAGCAATGGCATAACGTCGCCACTTCATACCCTGCTGCAGAAGAATTCCTTTGGTGGAATTCAATCGTGTCAGCGTTTGTTCGGTAAACGATTGTGGCGCCTGTGGGCGAGGCAGATAATCGAGCAGTTCCCAGGTTTTCCGCAGGCTGTCGGCTTCCTTGCGAACCTCAGGCCGGCGCGAAAGCGCAGCGGTGATCTGTTCCGTATCCGCATCATTCAATTCATGATCGAGGTACGCAGTCAGGTTCTCCTGCTCCTGCGGGCTGAGCTTGGAACCAGAGCGTTCAGGATTAGAGGGAGATGGGTTCATGGTTGCGGTTCCAGCATGATGGGAGCCACCTGGCTGTCATCCATTAACTCGGTTTCCACATAAGTGCGAAGAATATCGCGAAGCTGCGTGCGTGCCCGGCTGAGCAGCGATTTCACAGCTTTGGCTGATATCCCAATCACCTGGGCAATTTCCTCATAGCTCATTTCCTCAAACTTATTTAACACCACTGCCAGCCTTTGGCGCTCGTTTAATTGTGATAATGCCAATTCCACCACATTGGCGAGTTCCTGGTGCCGCATCCGCCTGTCGGGTTCTGTGGAAACTGCAGGCACCAGCGCCTCTTCAGGCCGGGCCATCTGGCTGCCTGATTGGCTCACCAGCGGATCAATCTGATAGGAAGGCTTCCGCTTCCTGCGTCGCAAGGCATTGAGAGCCACATTATTGGCGATGGTAAACAGCCAGGTGCTGAACTTGGCCTGCGGCGAATAATCATTCCGTGCCCGGTAAACCCGCAGAAACACTTCCTGGGCCAGGTCTTCCGCTTCATCGGCCGAGCCACACAGATGGGTAAGTATGCCAATCAGCCGATGCTGATACTTGGTGACCAGTTCCTGAAACGCTGCATTATCATCATTACGAACACGCAACATCAGCCGGATATCAGGATCCTGCGCGGCATACATCTGGCTAGTTTTACCTATCGGCTGCATGGAGATACGATACGTTCAAAACCAGCAAAACGGTAGCCCCTGAGAGAAGTTCTCAGCAAATGAAATGACTCCTTATTCTCCCCTCTCCCCCTCGGGGAGAGGGGGCCGGGGGTGAGGGGTTTCTAATCAGCCGACGCACTTGAAGATCAGAGACGATCCAGGACGTTAATTGACAAATGCTCGTGCAACCGTACCACTGCTTCGCGAAACGCCGCTAAGCAGTGGCAACCTAACTTTTTTCAATAACACAATACCCAATCTCAGTGTAAAGTAAGATGAGCAGTTGCGTTTCTTATCAATGTGATAATGCTAGAGGATTTCCAAGCATGAAGACTATTGCTGCCTTCAACAACAAGGGAGGTGTTGGGAAAACTACACTTACTTGCAATATTGCTTCATATTTCGCGAGGGCAATGCGACAGAGGGTATTAGTCATTGATTGCGACCCTCAGTGTAATGCAACACAGCTAATCTTAGGACAAGATGCTGCCTCTGACTTATACTGGAATTCGAGCAGCGCACAATCCAACGAAACAACTATTCGAGATATTCTTCAACCAATCGAAGATGGCGATTCAGGGATATCTGATTCAATTCAGCCCTTTATTTCATCGAGAAATCGCTTCAATGTTGATGTAATTGCTGGCCATCCAGGACTGTCAATAATTGAAGACAGGCTAGGTGGCGCATGGCATGACCTATTAGGCGGCGACTTAGGCGGTATAAGAAAGACAAATTGGAACTTAGCGCTTTGCGAAAAGCTATCACCACACTACGATTACTGTTTTATTGATTTAGGACCTAGTCTTGGATCTATTAATAGGAGTGTATTAGTTGGGTGCGATAGTTTCTTTACTCCTATGGGATCCGATATTTTTAGCATACTTGGAGTAAGAAACATTTCTGCCTGGCTGCAGCAATGGACTGCGAAGTATGAAAACGGCCTAAAGCTAGCGGAAAGTAATCAGCCAGGAAGATTGGATAACTTCTCGATATCACGAAAATTATCGATTAAGAATGGCTATGTTGGATATACGATGCAACAGTACATTACAAAGGCAATTAGTGGAGAAAGGAGGCCGACAAAAGCTTATGATGAAATCATTACTTGTGTTCCAGATGAGATAAAGTCATCTTTGCAAAACTATTTCCCTTCCGGCATGACGCTTTCTGATGCAAACCTAGGAGACGTCCCTCACCTTTTTAGTCTAATTCCATTGGCACAGTCAGCAGCATCGCCAATTATCGATTTACAATCCTCTGATGGATTAGTTGGTGCTCAATATAAGCAAAGAGAACAATTTGGAGAGATCATACAAGCAGTAGCTGCAAAAATGATGAACAACTTGTCGAAGGTGTAATATGAATTGGCCAAACGCACTTATTTGTGAACTGGCTGAACGAAGATGCGCAATTTTCCTTGGTTCAGGTGCCAGTGCAGGTTCTAAAGGAATAGGTGGGGTCCATCCTCCCGATTGGAAGACATTCCTTGAACATTTGATGGCAAAAATGCAAACTACGTCGGAGCAAGCTATTGCAGAATCACTAATTGCTGAGAAACGTTACCTTGAGGCAGCCGAAGTAATTAAGTCTGATGTAGCAATAGCGGACTTTACACAATTTATTCGTGATGAGTTAGTAGCCCCTAAATTTGCTGCATCAGAAATTCATAAGTCTGTACTTCAAATTGATCCCAAGATAGTACTTACAACAAACTACGACGACATCTATGATACTTACTGCCGTAATGGGGATGCCGCTGCTGGTTACAACGTATGCAAGTATTACGATTCACATTTAGTTTCTGACCTGCGCTCACCAATACGATTGATCGTCAAGGCGCATGGTTGTATTAGCAACCCATCAAAAATCGTATTAACTAGATCAGACTATTTTGAACAACGATTGGAGCATGAGCGATTCTTCCATGTATTGGACGGATTATTTGTGACGAGCACACTCTTGTTTATCGGATATAGTCTCTCCGATCCTGATATTCAATTAGTCCTTGAAAATGCAAACATTGCAGCGCCGCGCGCACACCCGCACTATGCAGTAATACCTGATGATGCTCATGCTGCTCTGCGAAAATCATGGTCGAAGTCGTACAACATCCAATTCATAGATTATCCTGCTGGTGATTACACGCTGCTAAATAACAAGTTGATTGAGTTAACTCAATCAGTAAATGAATACCGTAAACTTCACATATCATGAAAATGCTATGTGTACGGCAGGGTGGCACTGAACAACAGATTCAAAACAAAAACCGTGGCACTGAACTGCTGTACTCAGCAGATCAGTGTGAGACCTCGCGGCAACAATCACCTACCACGGCGAACGAACCGTCTTCGGCTTGCCAATCGCTTCCGAGGTCGCTGGCTTCGTGAAATCAACCATCACCCGGCTTCCTGCCCGCACATCGACCCTGCGGACATCCCGTTGCATTTCGCCTCGGCTTTTCCACATCGCCTCCACCGTATAGGTGTACAACATGCCCGGATCGAGTTCAGGCGTATCGAAATTCCTGACAGAACCAACCGAGGTTGTCGTCTGCCCATCGATCTGCAGTTCAGCATCTGCCTGGGGCAGAATCACCTGCAAACGTGCCTGGTTGGGCCGAAGTGCGGTTTCCACCGTGCGCCTGCTGGTCACGCTTTCGAGCAGCTCGGAAGGATCAACCCGAGGTATGGGCATGCTCATCGAATAATAGTTGACGATGGGCGGCGGAGTGTAATACCACGGATTGTACGTGTAGTAGAACGGATCGTAGCCGTAATAGAAACTGGGGAACCCCCAGACAAAAGCCGAGCCGTGTCGGTGGTGGTGATGCCCAGGACGGCCCGGCTGATTAGGATACTGCCGATCAGAAGCGTGACGTTGCTGCCCGAAAGCAATCCCCGGAGCGACGAACAGAAGCAATACTATTAATGCGTTCGTGTAAGTAATCATGACAAATATCCTTTCTCAGAAAATACTGTCTATCAGCATTATAGGCTCCATTTAGCCCCCGGCTCTTGAAGCCGGGGGCGGGTGCGCGCGAAAGTGATCGTCCATTTCGAAAACAATACATCGCAATGGCGCATCACCACCGCGCGGTCACGCCCCCGGCCTGAAGGGCCGGGGGCTAAATGAATATGCTACACTGGTGCATGGCTACACTTGGAACACTGGTCACGTCCACCACCTATGGCACCTGGTTGCGTGGCGACCAGCGTGGATGGGTTGATCAAGGCATCCTTTGGCCTGAAGACCCGCTTCTGGAACTGGCAGATTATCAGCGGCTGAAACACGAACCGTTTCGTTTTGCGAAAGATCAACTATTTCTCGTTGGCGAAATGATCTGTTCGCAATTGTGGCAGCGAATGCAGATACGGCTCTTGGCGTTAACCGTTCGAACCTGGCATATTCACGTGGTGCTGCCAGCAACTACCATCAACATAGCGAAGTTGATGAAGTGCGTTAAAGAATCGGTGCGATTTGGTTTGAAGATAGCTCGCCCCATCTGGACCGATGGATATGATCAACGCTTTTGTTTTGATTGGGAAAGGCTGCACGATCGTGTGTATTATGTGGAACAACACAACATTCGCGCTGGCTGGCCCGCGCAACCCTGGCCAAAGTTGATGCCGTGGGAAGAATACGTGCAACAATCCACCTAACCCATTTAGCCCCCGGCTCTTGAAGCCGGGGGCGGGTGCGCGCGAAGGTGATTGTCTATTTCGAAAACAATACATCGCAATGGCGCATCGTCACCGCGCGATCACGCCCCCGGCCTGAAGGGCCGGGGGCTAAATGAGATCACGTCCAACTGTCTCAGATCGTCTCAAATTACCGCAGATACTTTACAACCAACGCTCCCCCAAGTTACGCTGTGGGTTTGTGCACAAACGTCCATGTCGGAGCGTCACCATGCAGACACCGCAGCAAATGAAGGAGAAAATGGCCAAGCAGGCCAAGCTTGGCCTCAGCATCGAAACGTGCAGCCAGGTTCAGGAACTCATTCACCAGATGGCCAAGGAACAAA